>CAYYCF010000195.1:0-3119 GCA_964470235.1 uncultured Anaerolineales bacterium
GATGATGATTCTGCCGGAATGCGGATACGCTCAGAGTCTAAGAGTTGGGTGCGTTATGACCTCCTTGAGACAACGGATGCAACGGATGTAAACGGACGCTCTTATTTTCATCCGTTTACATCCGCTTTATCCGTTGTCAAATCTTGCCGCTCCTATTTGCAGCACCGCACTCTGAAATAAAAAAGCCGCGACTCGTCGCCGTCCAACCCTCAGTGGGGAAAACGGCGCAAGTCGCGGCTTGCCCGGAGATCGGGCAAGAGCGAATAGCAATATGAACGGTTGAAACGATTGGTGCGGCGGACAGTGCGACAGCAGTTTGCACGACTGTATTAACCCTGTGCCGGGAGATTAGACACGACTCTACTACGTTTGCTCTTTTTTCGCCAACTCGCGCGCCGCCGACTCGCCCCCCACGCGGGACACAATGTAATAGGCGATGGGCGCGTTCTGCCGCAGTTCGGTGATGCCCGCCGCCGGTTGCGCCGCCTTCTCGC
Organism: uncultured Anaerolineales bacterium; assembly: GCA_964470235.1. Taxonomy (GTDB): domain Bacteria; phylum Chloroflexota; class Anaerolineae; order Anaerolineales; family VGOW01; genus VGOW01. The sequence continues at coordinate 495 of CAYYCF010000195.1, forward strand.
TCTGCATTGGAGTCCGAAGTCTCCGACTTTGGGCCGACGACGGGAGTCGTCAGATTCCGCGCGCAACTTAGGATGTTCGTTGCCTGCCAAGATTATATAGCAAAACTGCCGCCATAAATCGCGGCAGCGCCAACATCCTCTTCCACCGCCACGGTTGATGGATCAGCCGATGCAGCCATTCCAGCCCCAATCGCTGCATCCACTGCGGCGCGCGCGCGGCGGTTCCGGCGATGAAATCCAACGCGCCGCCCACGCCCATCATCACCGGCGCGCCGAGCCGCTCGTGATTGCGCGCGATCCATTTGTCCTGCGCCGGTGCGCCGTAGGCCACGAACAAAATATCCGGTTGCGTTGCGCGCACTCGGGCCACAATCTCATCTTCTTCTGATGAAAGCGGCGACCCGGCCCACGTTCCCGCTACGACCAGAGTCGGGTGACGGCCTTTGAGAATTCCCGCCGCCCGATCGGCCACCCCGGCCGCCGCGCCCAAAAAAAACACCCGCCACCGCCGGCGCGCCGCCTCCGCCGCGATCGTCGGCGTTAAATCCGACCCGGCCACGCGCTGGCGCAACGGCGCGCCGAGAATCTTCGCCGCCCACAAGAGTCCGACTCCATCCGGCAAACACAAATCGGCGTTTTTCAGAATCGCCATAAACTCCGCATCGCTCTGCGCCGCCATCACAAATTCGGGGTTGGCAGTACAAATCTGGTGCGGGCGGCCTTCGGCGATGAACGCCGCAATGCGCTCCAGCGTTTCGGCGTAGGTGATGTCGTGAACGGGAACGGAGAGGATCTTAGGCAAAACGTTTTTTGACAACGGATGGAAACGGATTTTCAATTTGATCTTATCCGTTAAAATCCGTTCCATCCGTTGTCGATACAACTGACTCAATCACTCGCAGAGTCTGCTCGGCGGTGCGCGGCCACGAAAACCGTCCCACGTTGCGGAAGCCGTTCACGATCATGCTTCGCCTCAACGCCTCATCTGTCGTCACGCGCCGGATCGCTTCGGCCAACACCTGTGTGTCCGCGGCCGACACAATGATCGCCGCCTCGCCGGCCACTTCAGGCAGTGAGCCGCCGTCGGAACAGATCACGGGCGTGCCGCAGGCCATCGCTTCCAGCACTGTGAACCCAAACCCTTCGTACAGTGACGGCGCGACGTAGGCCGCCGACGACGAATACAGCGCCGCCAAGTCATCATCGTCCACGTAATCCAAAAACAAGACGCCTTTCGCCTTTCCCTTTTCGTAAATCGAATCCGCCAGCCAGCCGCGCCGCCCGGCCAGCACCAATGCGATTTGCGATGGGTCAAAGGCCTCAATCAACCTTTCGAGATTCTTTCGCGGCTGAATCGTGCCGACGTGCAAAAGAAATCGGTCGGGCAGGTCGTATTTTTCGGCGACGGGACTGCGGCGCGAGGGGTGGCGGACAGGTTTGAGCGTGGAATCAAAGCCGGGATAGATGACGGTGATTTTTCCGGCGGGGACGCGATAGCGCCCGATCAGATCGCGTTTCGTGGCTTCACTGTCGGCGATGATCGCGGTTGCGAATCGCGCGCTGAATCGCGTTGACCCGTCGAGATACAACCGTTGGCCCATCGGGTGCGACTCTGGAAAGTGCAAGTAGCCGAGATCGTGAATCGTCACGACGGACGGGCAGGGGTGACAGATGGGCAAGACGTGCGCGGGGATAAAGAGGCAGTCGGGGGGATGGCGGAAAAGTTCGGCGGAGAGGCCGATGTGAGTCCAGAGGCGGCGCGGGCGTATGGTTTTGCTCGAAACACGAAGTGTCGCTTCGACACTTCGTGTTTCGTCCCGAAAATACAATCGCCAATCGTGCGGCGAATCGAGATCGAGCAGAGCGCGGATGATCGCCAGCGCATAGGCTTCGGTGCCGGTGCGTTGCGCGGTGGTCGCGCGGCTGGAATCTATGCCGATGAGCATTTGTGTTGCGGCAGTTGGAAACTGCACCAACAAAAACACGGAGTCCGCCTTCGCGGACTCAGCCGCCGCAGGGCGGCTTCGCGTTGTGTTGCCGCGATTTCAATCGCCGCGCTAGCCGCTGCTCTTTCGCCCAAACATCCCGCGCAACAACACACCCACTCCGGCGATGATGAGGGCGGCCGGCCAGAGTTGGGTGATGCGTTTTGCCAACGCCGGGCTGATCCACCCCAAGTTGGAAGGGAGAAATACCAAGCCGACGATCAGGCCGACCGCCGCCGGAATGAGCAGGCCGCGCCGGGACGGATCAACTATCCATTGCGCCAAAAACGACAGGCCGCCGATCAACACGAACACCGGCCAATAGTCTTCCATTTGACCCCAGCGCAACCGCCCCAGCGTGAACATGAAAAAGAACGCGCCGACGAGCGCGGCGGCCGCGCCGATGAATATCAACCCCGAGTCTTTCCTTCCGGCGGTGAAATACTGAAGGATGGAGCTCAAGCCGAAGATGACGGGGAGCGCCGGCCACAGCGAACTGATGTCGGGCAGGCGCACGCCCAAGTTCTGCGCCAAGAGCCAGCCGCCGATGGCGACGAGGACGAAGCCTATGATGAGAGGTGAGCGTTTGGACATGATGGAGTTCCTCCGAGAGGATTATAGCGTGATTCGTGAGGCGTGA
>CAYYCF010000195.1:3219-4951 GCA_964470235.1 uncultured Anaerolineales bacterium
TCGTGAGGCGTGACTCGTGAGGCGTGACTCGTGACCTGCTTCTCACGGGTCACGCCTCATCCATCATGCAAAACTCGCCATATCTCTTCTTCCGTCGCCGGCCCCCGCCGCAAGATGATCGGCGGCTCTTGCGCGCAATCCACCACCGTGGATGGCACACCCCCAGGACACGCGCCGCCGTCGAGCAGGAGATCGATCCGCCCGCCGAGAGCGGCCAGCACGTCGGCGGCAGTAAGCGAGTCTTTGCCGCCGGAGCGGTTCGCGCTGGTGACGGCTAAGGGGCCGGTGAGCCGGAGCAGTGCCCGAACCGGCGCGTGATTCGGAATCCGCACGCCGATCGTCCTGCCTGCCGCTACCACGTCCGGCACGTCCGGGCGCTTGAGCAAAACAATCGTCAACCCGCCGGGCCAAAATGCCTTTGCCAGCTTTTCCGCGGTCGGCGTCATGGCAGTTGCCACTTTTATCGCGTCGCTCTCGTCGCCGACGAGAACCGGAATGGATTTCTCGACGGGCCGTTCTTTGATTTCGTACAACCGTTTGACGGTTTCAGAATTGAAGGCCATCGCGCCGATGCCGTACACCGTATCGGTGGGGAAGGCGACGACCCTGCCCGCGCGCAAAACTTCCGCCGCGCGCTCCAGCGCGCCGATGGAGTTGATCGGGATTGTTTCGGTGTTCACAGTTGTTTTGCCGCAGAGTTCGCGGAGAGCGCAAAGCAAACCATAGCGCGACTTCCAGCCGCAACCAAAATCTCACCGCGAAGGCGCAAAGGCCGCAAAGTTTCTCATAAATTTTCCTTTGCGCTTTTTGCGGTGAGATCAGAGCAGATATTCTTCGAGTGCAACCACCGCGCCGTCTTCGCTCACCGGCGGCGCGATCCAATCGGCGGCGGCCAATGCGGCCGGGCTGCCGCCGCCGATTGCCACCCCGACCCCGGCCCACTTCAACATTTCGGCGTCGTTGTCGTTGTCGCCCACAGCCAGCACTTCTTCGCGCTTGATGTAGAGTTGATTTGCCAGCCATTCAAGGCCGACGGCTTTACTCATGCCGCGCGGCAGGCCTTCGACCAGAATCGGATGCGAGGGGACGACGGTGATCTTCGCCAGTGTTTGATCGAAACTGGAGCGCAGTTCGGCGGCCAGGGCGTCGCGCTCGGAACGGTCGTGCACCGCGAGAATAAATTTGTGCGGCGTTTCCGGCAAGTCGGTCAAAAAGTTGTCCACCCGTTTCCAGCTTGAAACTTTCATCAATTCAAAAAGTTCCTCCGGGTGATCCGACTCGTGGGGCAGGTAGATCATGTCCGGGCATTCGAACTGCAAATTCCACCCGCGCTCCTCGGCCAGCCGGACGATGATCGGCACGACGGCCGGATCGAGCCGCGTTTCGTGCAGAACTTTGCGCGCGCGGTAATCGTACACGATGCCACCCTGAAAACAAATGAGAGGCGCAGTGATGTTGAGCGTTGCGGCATATTGATCGGTGGGCGAGGGCCCGCGCCCGGTGGCGATGGTGACAACCGCGCCCTGCGCTTGCGCTTTGGCAACGGCGGCTTTCATGCGCGGCGAAAGCGTAAGATCGGGGCCGATGAGTGTGCCGTCGAGGTCGAAGGCGGCGAGACGAATCATAAATCCCAAATCCCAAAATCCAAATCCCAAAGTCCAAATGTGCGTTGCACGCTCACCCGTTGTCGCGTAGCGGCATCGCATCCGCTGAACGTTGCTCGCAAATTCTA
>CAYYCF010000196.1:0-4944 GCA_964470235.1 uncultured Anaerolineales bacterium
GCCAAAAGCAATCAAGGTATTCCGCCGGAGCAGAAGCACTTTCGCCAGTTCGAGTCGTTCGCCGGCGATCGTCAGCGCCAAATACCCCGTCCACCACGGCGCGGCCTGCGGGATGGATTGCCCGGTCAACCACAGCGCGTTGCCGATCAGCCATAGCAGTAAACCGACACCCATCGTGACGTAGGCGGCATCGAAATGCAAGCGCAGGATGACGGCGAAGGCGATGACCAGGCCCAAACTGGCAAGCGTGATGAGCCCTCGGCCGAGGAATGTTGGCAAGCCGATGAGCAGTGTCAGCGCGCCGACTCCGGCCAACAGCGGCACGGCATACACGAATTTGCCCTTGCCCGGCATCATCGCCGTCAACGCCACCGCCCGCTCCAAACTGATCACCGTGCCGAGAAAACCGGCGATCATCAGCGGCCCATGCGCGGCGGGCAAGAGCGGAATGAGCGCCGGCAGTTGCCAGCCGATTCGGATCAGCCCGGCCCAGAGCGCGGCGATAAGCGACAGCACGCCGAGGGCCATGAGAGGGAAGCGAATGTTGAGTCGGGGCGGCACTATGATTTTAGCAACAGCAACAACATCACCACCGGCGTTTTCGCCAGAATGCTGTGCGGCAGGTTGGGCGGCATGTGCGCCCACGTTCCGGCGGCGGCCTCCATCGAGTCGCCGCCTAGCGTCAGCCGCGCTTCGCCTTTGACAAAATGCAAAATCGCGGGCGACGACGCCGTGTGCTCCGACAGTTCCTGCCCGGCGGCAAAGCCGAACAACACGGCCTTCACGGCCTCGTCGCTGTACACCGTGCGGCTGATGATGCTGTCGGACGGAATGTCCGAAATTTGGGCCGCCAAATCGGCAATGAAAGAGTAACTCACGTTACGCACCGCAGGGGATTTACCGCAGAGTACGCTGAGTCCGCAGAGTTGCTTTTGCTGAGATTCTCGGCGCGCTTCGCGTCTGCGCTCTCGGCGGTCAAAGTGCGTAAGGTGAGAGAGTAAGTTGGAGTCATGGTCGTAGTAGCGACTTTAGTCACTGTTTTGGCGGAACGACTAAAGTCGTTACTACACTTTCGTGACCGTTGAGCCAGATTACTTTTCCAGCGTTCGGATGTAGGCTACCGCGTCGGCCAAATCCTGATCGGTCAGGGCGGTGTTGCCGCCTTTGGACGGCATCTCGACGCCAGTGGTGTTCAGCGGATCGCTCGTCGGGCGGCCCTTCTTAACAAAGGCAACCAGTTCGGCATCGGATAGGCCTTTGGCGAATTCGCTCGTCGTCAAATCCTTGCCCAGCCCGGCAATGCCCTTGGCATCCGGTCCGTGGCACGCGGCGCACGTGCCGTCAAAAACAGTTTTGCCCCGCGCCGCATCGCCGGCCGGAATGGGCGGGGCCGGCGCTTGCGTGGCCGCGCCGCCGCCGCACGCCGCCAACAGCAGCGCGCTCACGACCAACGCGAGCACGACGACCATAGATAATCTTTTCATTTGTTATTGCCTCCTGTAATTGCGATGTGCAGATTCTTCCGAATTCGCATCCATGATGTATTTATTTGAGATGCGAGTATATGACGCTCATCATATCACTAGACGGAGCGGCTGTCATCATTTTCGGGCCATGAGTTCAATGACTCAACCGCCGTATCTTATCCAAAACACTCTGCGGGTCTGCGCGCAGGCCGAACACGGCGCGAAGCTGTCCGTGGGGATCGATCAACAGAATCGTTTCGGAATGCGCCACGCCGTCGCCCGTATGCTCAACGTACACTGCATAGCTGGCCGCCACCGAATCGATCTGCACGGGGTCGCCGGTGAGGAAGGCCCACCCGCCGAAATCCGCCCCCCACTTTTCGCCAAAGGCCTTGAGCACGGCGGGCGTGTCAGTCTGCGGATCAACCGAGATCGAAAGCAGCACGGCTTTCTTCGCGAAATCCGATCCGAGTCCGTCTTGCACCGCACGGAAGGTGGCCGTGAGCAGGGGGCAGGTCGTAGTGCACGATGTGTAAATAAAGTCCATCACTACGACCTTACCGTGATAATTGCCCAGGCTGACCGTCTGCCCATCCTGATCGATCAACGTGAACGGCGGCGCGGGCGCGGGTTCGAGATCAGTGCCCAGATCGGCCAGGCCGGAGTCGATCATGGCGTGGTCGCCGTGCGCCCCGCCCGGGCTGGCGGCCAGCGTCGCCATCAACGGCGTGCCGCGCAGGATCGTGATTGTTCCCAGCGCGATGACCAGCACGCCCGAAGCCCGCGACAGCCAGGCGCGCCATTTCGTTCCAATCGCCAGACCGCCGACCGCTAACAGCATCGGCACGGTGCCGAGTCCAAATGCCAGCATCGTGAGCATGGCGCCAACGAGCGACCCCGTGCCTGCCGCCGACATCGCGAAGGCATACACCAACCCGCACGGCAGAAAACCGTTGAAGATGCCGAGCAGGAATGCGCCGTCGAGCGCGTCGCGTTCGCGGAACGTTTTGAAAAACGGTCCCAGAAACGGCCCCAGCCACAGACGCGAGGCAATGCCATTGACGATGTTCTGCCCCGGAAGCAGGCCGAGCGTTTGCAGGCCGACGACGACGATGGCCACTCCGGCCAGCACCGAGAAGATCGTTTGCGCCGAGCGGAGCGCCGGGTTGTTCACCAGCGCCGCGCCCGCTGTGCCTGCCACTGCGCCGATGAACACGTAAGTGAACAGTTTTCCGGCGTGATAAACGGCGATGCGTCCCGCCGATGCCCCGGCGCGGCCCGGCCGCACCAGGCTTAACGTGAACCCGCCGCACATGGCGGCGCAGTGCACGGAGGCTAGTGCGCTGGCAGTAAACACAAGAAGAAGCTCTGCAAAAGACATCATTTCAATCGTCCCGCCTCGACGACCGGCCCTTCGGGCGGCATGTCGTCAGGCATACCATTCGGCATGCGGTTATTGCGCAACGCATGCCGCAGCGGCGAGTTTTCCCAGTCGCCAGGAATGACAATCGGAACGCCCGGCGGCTGGGCCAGCCGGAATGCTCCGGCCAGTACGCCCGCCGCCGAAGTCAAATCCAGTTCGGCGTCGGCCAGAGGCAGAACCGGGTTGTGGCATCTTTCGCACACCTTCGCGCCCGGATACCAAACGTCATTCCGCGAGAAAAGCGGTTGGATACTTTCGGCGTACGTTGTCGTGTATGCTATCCCATCCGTTCCCAAAAATTGGAAAGACATCGCCTCACTCACTCCGGCGTCCACCCACGCGCCGATCAACTTCGCCGCTTGAGTTTTGCCGCCGGCAACTTCGATCTCCGGGCCGTCACGATCTACGTCGTCGGTTATGCCTGGCGGCATTCGATTCAGCGTCAATCGCCGGCGTAGCGGCGACGCTTCCCAGTTGCCAGGAAGGATGATCGGCGTACCGGGCGGATTGCTCAGACGATACGACCCGGCCATGATCCCCTCGTAAGCAGTGAGGTCAAGTTCGGCGTCGGAGTCGTTCAGATCGGACGTGTGGCAGTTCGTGCACTCCTTTGCGCCGTCGAACCAGCGGTTCGGGCGATCAAAGAGAGGCGCAATGTCATCCGCGAAGGTAGCGACGTAAGTCCGCCTGTCCTTGCCGACAAATTCGAAAGGGTCGGTCTCACTGGCTCCGGCATTCACCCATGCGCCAATCAGATCAACCGCCGCGATCTCGCCCGGCGGCGGCTTCGTCGACGCGGCAGTCGCCAAGCCCGGAGGCGAGACGGTGGCTGTCGGCGACGCGCCGCCGCAGGCGAGAACGGCGATCACGACAAAAACCACACCCGACGCGAAATTTTTCAGCTTCATGTTGGATGTGGTAGAGGTGCTATTTCTGCTGCGCCAGGAAGTTGACAAGGATGTCAATCTCCTCCGGCGTGAGTTTGTCTTTGAAGTCGCGCGGCATCACTTCCGCCTTGTCCTCAAACCCGGACACCGTGAACGCGCCTGGGTCGAGGATGGATTGGCGAATGTAATCCTCCGCCGACAATCCGGCGACACGAGTCGCCGCCGCCGGCCCGACGCCGTCCCACGACGGCCCGATCTTGCCGCCGCGATCGGCGAGACGGTGGCAGGCAAAGCATCCGGCTTTCTCGATGACGGCGATGGCGGCCTGGTCTTCGCTGGCGACGACTTCCGCCGTCTGGCTGCGGATGAAGGCGACCAGTTGCCAGCGTTGCTCTTCGCTCAGTTTCGCCTTCCACTGCGGCATGGCCGAGAGGAACGGCGTCTGCGATCCGCCTTCGCTGACGCGCCAGAACAGATAGGTGTCGGTGACGAACGGCAGACTCATCAGCGCCGGATCGGTGAGATTGACAGGTTTGGGGTTGAGTGCCCCGCTGAAATCGCCGTCGCCCTTGAGTTCGGAGCCGTGGCACACAGCGCAGTTGTTGTCACGGAAGGTTTGCCGGCCGGCGGCCACGGCCTCGGCATCATTAACCGCGAATGGACTGGTCAGGCTGCCGTATTCAGGTGGAAGCTTCGCTTGCCAGGCTTTCAACCGGTCTTCGACTGTTTCATAGACTACGGGCTGCGCCGCCGGGCCGGCCTCGACCAGCACTTCCTCGCGGATCGTCGTCACCTTGACGTACTGATCGCTGTTGAACACGGCGATGGCGACGATGCCCATCGCCAACGCGACGGCGGCCAATATCAACGCCAGGACGCCGGTCGTCCGCGACCCTTCGCCCATCGCCTTCAACGCGAAGAACCCGACGACCACCCCCAATGCCAGTGTCAAACCGACAAACACTGCCAACACCCAGGGCTTCTCAGGCTGTTGCGTTGTTTCTGTCCGCGTGGGCGCGGACGTCGGTGCAACCGTCACCTCCGCCGGCACGGCGGTCGGCGCCGCGGTAGGCGCCGCGGTCGGTTCAACAGCGGCTTCAACCGGCGCACCGGCGATGATCACCGGCCCGTTGCGGTTGCCTTCTTCGATGTCGAAGAACCAGCCGGG
>CAYYCF010000197.1:0-1972 GCA_964470235.1 uncultured Anaerolineales bacterium
TCGCCGCCTTTCACCGTGTCGTACATGTGCCACTCCCACGAGTCCGGCTCCATGTTGCCGAGCGCGGCGGCGATGCCGCCTTGCGCCGCGCCGGTGTGCGAGCGTGTGGGGTACAGTTTGGAAACGACCGCCACGTTGGCGGTTTTGCTGGCGTGCAGGGCGGCCATCAGCCCCGCGCCGCCTCCGCCGACGATCACGGCGTCAAATTGATGATGATGAGTCATAGTTCTCCGTCAACTATTCTTCGCCCCTCCACAATCTGCGAAGGGCTTCAAAGTTCTGCCTGAATTGCTCCGGGTCTTGTTTCAAACTCTTTGCGCCAAACTGCGGCAATATCTCGTTGTAACAGCTTTCAAGTTTCGCCCATTCAATTTTCTCGGCGTCAAGAAGGGCAACCACATCCGCAAAATCCTGCTCGTTGCCGCGATCTAACTTACTCAAGGCCGTGCTGTACAGATCAAAATGAAATACGTCCAGTCCGCCAAACCGCCCAATAAATTGACCCCGATCGCTGTAACCGGCGGGCAATGGAATAAAATCAGCGGGCGATGCTTGCTCGACGTTGATGGACAATTCGTCTTTCAACTCGCGAATGACTTGCAATAGCAACGTTTCGTCGGCGCCCTCAAAAGTCAAATCTACGTCGAGCGTTTGAGCGCGGTAGCCTTCAAAGACGACCGTTGTGCCGCCGACCAACCACAGCCGTCCACTGCCGCGATAGCGTTCGCCCAGTCGGCGCAGAAACTCTGTAATCCGCGCCCGGTCAACCGGCAATCGCTGACTCATGTGTCTGCGCCCGCAGTTTCGCTAAAGCAAAAACATGGTGTATTTGACTGTTGTATTCGGCCAGTCGATTAAATGCGACCGTCGAGTGTTTTTGGTGCCATTCAGCCAGAGCATATAGCCCGGCTTTGCCGTAGCTTTCATCCGGGCCGGGCAAGCTCATTGTTTTGGAATACAGGTCGGGCAGCAAAAGAAATTCTCCGAGATGCAATCCGAGCCGCGTGCGCCACAGACGTTGAAGATACACGGCGGCCATATATCGGGCCATCAACTCGTTGCGCGCCTCTGGGTTCAGTTCGTGTAGCGCAGAGGTGAGAACCGCTGAGATTTCAGGGCGCAATATGAACAGGCCGGTCAGCGCAGCGCGCAAACGGGAATCGTCGTGCGCGGCCAGGCTGGCGACGAGTAGTGACGGCTCAATAGCCTCGCCGCCGACGGCGTCGCTCGGCGCGAGCCAGTCCACGCCATACTTTCTCAATTCGGCCACAAGCGATTCCCGATCAACCACAAGTTCCATTGCGAGGCGCTAAACTCCTGTGGCGCTTCGCACGCCGCCGATGATCGCCACAGCCCCGATCAGGGTGATGACCAGCCAGGCGATCAGCAGAGCGCGGTTGAGGAATTTGTTGAGGCCTTCGTTGTGAAAATAATCGTTGACGATGGTGCGCAGGCCATTCATGCCGTGCGCGAAGGTGAAGGCCAACAGCGCGATGTCGTAAGCCTGCCAGCCGATGGACGCCCAGCGCAGGGCCACGTAATCGAGATCAATGGCATGCACGCCGACGATGACGTCGTTGATCAAAATGTGCACCCAAGCCAGCGGCACGAGCAGAACGCCCGACCAGCGCATGAACAGCCACATCCAGGTGTCGAAGTTGCGCTTCACTCCCGGCAGGGCAGATTTGATCACGGCGATGCGCGCCACGATGATGACGGCGGCGGCCAGCGAAATGACGATGCCGATGTTGGCCCAGGCCGGAAAAACTGTCGGCCCGCGCTCCGCCGCAGGCGCGCACTGGCAGATATTGTTCAGCCACAGCGAACGCCCCATGATGAACGCCGCCGGAAGCCACAGCAAAAAGCTGGCGACGACGATGACCCAAAACCATTTCGTTTCGTTTCCGGCCTTCCAGCGCGCGGGTTTTTGATCGAAGTAAATGATTTTGTAGCCGTTCAGGCCGTGATAGAG
>CAYYCF010000197.1:2072-4937 GCA_964470235.1 uncultured Anaerolineales bacterium
AGGAAGGGGGTGGAAGAATTCTAGCACAAAGAGATCGCGGCGACTAACGCAGAATGTCATTTGCGGTCGTTACGGGTGTCATAACGTTTTCAACCCACCGTCATCGTCATTTTCCCCTCCGGCAGTAACACTTGTCCGGAGAATATCGTCTGTGTTTGCGCGTAATCGGAAATGAGTTGGCGCTGTTCGTTCTGTTGGTGAACGATCACCAGCGTCTTCACCCCGGACTCTGCGGCGACCTCTAGCACCGTCTCGATATGCGCATGCACCGGGCCCTCGCGCCCCGGCATTCCGTAACATTCGTGCACCAGCACATTCGAATTCTTGAACAGCCGCCGTGTTTGCGGAGTCACTTTGCCGTCTGCGCTGTAGGCAAATTGCGGCGCGCCGTCCACTTCCCAACGCGTGGAAAGCACGGGGATGCTGTGATCCGGCAGAGCGGTTTTGATTTGGAGCGCGCCAAACGTAGCCGGATCGCCGGGGACGCATTCGATCACGTCGAGCGGAAACTTGAGCCAGTCCATGCCGGGGGCATACGCCAGATCGAAAAGGGTAGTGAGGTATTGCTTCGTGTTCGGCGGGCCGATCACGGTGAGCTTGCGGCGGCGGTCATTCCGAATCCGCATCAGCATAGGTGGAAGGCCAAAGGTGTGATCGGCGTGATGGTGGGAAAGCAGAACCGCATCCAAAAAATCCGGATCGCGCGAGCGCCGCCAGAGGGCCTGCACGGCGGCAAAACCGCAATCAATCAAAACCGTTTGCGCGCCTTGATAAAGCAGGGACGAGTTCGGCAATTGCGGATCGAAGGCCTCGCCGCTGCCGAGGATGGTTAGTGTGGCCAATGTTTCCTCCCGGTGATTAACCCTTCTCCGCTCTCAGCGTGTCCGTCCACGCTTGCTCGACACTGCGCGGCTTCCAGCCCAGTTCGCGTTTAGCTTTTTCGGACGAATAGCGAAAGCTGACGAAACTGCCGGCGACCACTTCACGCGAGATAAAAGCCGGCAGGCCGAGCAAACGCAGAATCGGTTCAACCAGCGCGCCCTGCGCCAGCGCCAACGGTTTGGGCAGCCAGATAAACGGCGGGATGCCGCCAACGGCCTTTTTCCACAACTGCACCAACTGGCGGTTGACGATCGTTTCACCGCCGAGAAAATACATTTCGCCCGCCTTGCCCTTCTCCGCCGCGAGAGCGATTCCTTCGGCCACGTCGTTAACGTGCGCGAAGGTGAAGGCGGCCTCGGGCGCCCAAATGACGGGCGGCAAAAGGTTGCGAACGTACAACCGGGCAAAGTAGCCAAACGGCGAATGATCGCCTTTGCCAACGGCTTGCGCCGGGCAGACGATGATCAGGGGCGCGCCCTGTTTCTGATACTTGAGCGCAATGGCGTGCGCTTCGGTTTTGGTCTGCTCGTAAAACGTATTGGGCGGAGAGAGGCGCGCGAACGATTCGTCCACCGTGCCGCCGCCGGTGTCGCCGAGCGCGGTGGTGGAGGAGGTGTAAACGATCTTCGGAATCTTCAACTCGACGGCCAGCGACAAAACGTTTTCCGTGCCGCCCACGTTGACGGCTTGCATCTCCGCCCGCGCCGACGGGGCGATGCCCAACTCGTACCAGCCGGCGTTGTGAATCACAACGTCCGCGCCGGACATGGCAGCGCGCATTGAGTTTTGATCCGTCACGTCGCCTTTGACGGCGCGCGCCTCGTGCGATACGCTTTCAGTGGAATGGGTGAGGAGGGTGACATCCCATCCTCGTTGCAGCAGGGCGCGGGTGAGTGGCCTGCCGATGAAGCCGGTGCCGCCGGTGAGGAATGCTTTCATGTTTTATCGCCCGTCGCTATCGGCCTCGCCGGATCACTGCACCACTCGCTCCACGATCCGGGGTAAAGTTTTGCGCCGGTGAGACCGACGGCTTCCATGACCAGCACGTTGAAGGCGGAGGTGACGCCGCTGCCACAATAATACACGGCCTGCTCCGGCGGCGCGCCGCCAAGAATCTTTTGCATCTCCTGGCGCAGTTGATCGGGCGGGAGCAGCCGTCCGCTGGAATCAAAATTGTTTTGCCAATCATAGTGGCGAGCGCCGGGGATGTGCCCGGCGATTGGATCCAGCGGTTCTTCGTCGCCGCGATAGCGCGCGGCGGTGCGGGAGTCGATGATGGCCCAATCGGGGGAGGCGGCGAGGGAGGAGACGGAGTCGGCGCCCACGATCATCGCCGGGTGGGGATGGCCGAGAAAGTTCGCCGCGACCCGACTCTCCTCGCCAGAGCGAACCTGGTTCCGCGCCGCTACCCAACTTTGCCAACTGCCATTTAGAACAGCCGCGAACCGATGCCCCATGAATCGCAACAGCCACCACAGGCGCGCGGCGGCCAGGCCGCCGTTCATGTCGTCGTAGGCAATCACTTGAGTCGATTCGGAAATGCCCATCGCGCCCAACACACGGCGCAGTGAATCGGAGTCGGGCAGAGGGTGGCGGCCATTGCGTCCAGTTTTCGGGCCGCTGAGGTCGCGATCGAGGTGGGCGTAAATTGCGCCAGGGATGTGCGCGTCGAGGTAAGCGCGGCGGCCGGCCTCGGTGTCTTCCAGTTTGAAGCGACAATCCACAACGGCCCAATTCGGATCGCCGAGGTGAGGCAGGAGATCGCGCGAGTCAATGAAGGTGGTGAACATGGGCTATAGCATATCGCAGATGGCAGATGGCCGCTTCGCGTGGCTTATGGCAGATTGCTTATCGCGCTAGCATCATGTTTGTCGGGTCACGCGTCACGCATCACGGGACAACGATCATCCCGAACCATATTTGTCGTGTCACGTGTCACGCATCACGGAACGGTGATCGTCATGATCTTCAACAGCGTCCCGC
>CAYYCF010000198.1:0-1728 GCA_964470235.1 uncultured Anaerolineales bacterium
ACCGGGTCCCAGCCCCAATAGCCGCCCCAGCCCAGCACGTCGTAAGCCCAGCGCCCGCCGAGCACGAGTCCAATGGAAAGGAACAACCACGCGACGAGCGTCCAGCGCCGCGTAGTGCGAATCCATTCGTCGTCGCCGGCCTTGCCGGTGATGAGCGCGGCAATGGCGAAGGCGTAGGGGATGACGAAGCCGGTGAAGCCAATGTACGTCGTCGGCGGGTGGCCGATCATGCCGAAGTGACGAAGCAGTGGATTCAACCCTTGACCGTCTTGAGGGGTGAAAGCCATCGTTCCAGGCGGTTGAAAGAGGGCGGTGAGGATTTCGCCGGTGTTCGGGTCGTGCCACAAGCGCGCGAAGGGATTGGAGATGAACAGCGACAGGCCCAGAAAGAATGCCAGCGTGCCCATCGTGACGAAGATGACGTAGGGCATCAACTCGCGGTCGCGCTGCCACTTGCGAATCATCACCGCCGTGGTAAAGGCCGACATCAGCCAGCCCCAGAAGAGAATCGATCCCTGCTGGCCGCCCCACAGCGCGGTGACGCGCAGAAAGAGCGACATGGCGCTGCTGGACACGTCGGCGACGTAAGCTTGGTTGAAGTTCAGCGTGACCAAACCATAGACGACGACCACCACCGCCACTGTCATCAGCGGAAAGATCGTAATCGCCGCGTTGCGCGCGCTGCCGACAAATTCCGGCCGATTGTTCTGCGCGCCGAGCGCACCGTCATGGTGTGCATCGGCGCGTGCGGGGGACGATGACGCCCCCGCCGCGCCGAAGACGGCGGCGCCCGCGGCGTACAGCGCGAGCAGAAACGAAATTAGGAGTGCGAAGTAGCCGAGATCGTAGAGCACTGACACCTCCAGAAATCCCAAATTCCAATTACCAAATCCCAAGGCGCTGCTTGACTGACTGCCGAAATTTTGCATTTGGGATTTGGGGCTTGGGGTTTGGGATTTGTTCACTGTTCATTGATCAACTCTTCTATCTTGTCGTCCAACTGCGGCGCTTTGAGCGGCCCGATGCGCACGCCGCGCAGTCTGCCGGTCTTGTCCACAAAAAACGTTTCCGGCACGCCTTGAATGCGATACGCCTGCGCGATGCGCGTGCCGAGATCGGGGCCGTTGAGGTAGGTGATGTCGAATTCGTCAATGTAGGCCAGCGCTTCTTTTTCGGTGTCCACCCAATCCACGCCGATGAACACGACGCCCTGGCCCTGATACTTGCGCCACGTCTGTTCGAGATAGGCCGCCTCTTCGCGGCACGGCGGACACCACGAGGCCCAGAAGTTGACGACGACCACTTGCCCGCGCAATTGGCTCAGAGTGACCGCGCGGCCATCGAATCCGGTGAGAGTGAAATCGGGGGCCAGGCCCGAGTCGCGCGGGCCGTTGGCTTTTTGCGCCAGCCCCCAACCGAGCATGGCGAGCAGGCCGATCACCAGCAATACCGCCGCCCATCTCCCGACGCGCCCCCACCCGTTGGGCCGCGCCGGAATGCTCGCGGTGATGGCTTCGGTTTCTGTCACAACGCTCATAGTTTTTTCTCCTATGGCACGCTCTCGATCATCTTGCCGATCTCGGCTTCGTCCATGTAACCGAGCCGCCGCGCGACGATCACGCCTGCCAGGTCAACGAACAGACTCGTCGGCGTGCCGGTCACTTGATAGCGGCGCGTCACCAAACCGGCCTCGTCGAGCAAAATCGGGAAGGTGAGGCCGAATTCGTC
>CAYYCF010000198.1:1828-4886 GCA_964470235.1 uncultured Anaerolineales bacterium
TGCCCGGCGTGATCGTGATTCATCATGCCCTTCATCATCAACAGATGCAGCGCCGGGCACAGCAGAATCAAGCCGACAAAGATCACGCTGTTCGCCGGAATCTTGAAGACGAAAATCGCCGCCAGCCCTGCCAGTGGAATCAAACAGCAGGCGAGCATGATCAGGGCATGTTTCTTGTTCATGGTCATGGGTTTAGCAATCCTTTCTTCTATGGGTAGAACTGCAAAACTTCCCCCAATGCGTTTTCTGCAATCGAGTCGTCCGCCGTCAGCCAGATGACGAGACTGCCCGATTGAAAATAGAAATGCCGCTGGCCCAGGCCGTCGAGTTCGTACACCGCGCGCCCGTTCAACCGGCGCGTTCCCGTCGGCGTGAAGGGCGAGCGGCCTTGGGCGATCTTGTCGGTCATCGCGCGCACCATCCCGGCGGCCAGGGGGCTGGCGGCCGTGCCGGACACCCACAGCGCCGCCGCGCCCTCGCCACACATCGCCATCGCGCCCGACATGAGCGGAAACTCTTTGCCGTGCAGTCGAGCCACTTCAGCGACGGCTTCTATTCCAACGGTTTTCTGCGAGAGCGGCGCTCCGGCGATGGACTCAGGCACGGCGGCGGCGCCGGGATCGGCGAGCGCGCGCGCATACAGCAGATAGCCGCCGCTGCCGAGCAGCAATAGCGCTCCGGCGATAACCAGCGCAACCGGGCCGGAACGTTTCAGCATTCGCCGTTCTCTTTGAATTCTTGCAAGGCGCGGTTGATCTCCGGGTCGGTCAGCGCGCGGCGCTCCAATTCGGCGGCCAGCGTTTCTCTGGGGAACATGTACGCCACCCAGCGGTTAACTTCGGCCTGAGTCTCGGCCGCGCTGGTGCCGTCGGCCAGCAGCCGTTTGCTCAAACCGTACAACGCTCGATGATGGCCGCAGCCGCAGTTTTTCGTTTCATCCGCCGAGGGCGAGGTGAAACCACAGCAGGGCAGGGTCAAGTTCAACGATTCGAAATCGGCGGCCCATTCGGGCGCGACCGGATAGGTCTGACTCCATTCGAGCAGGGTCTGGTAGCCTGCGACGTTGAACGCCACGTCGTAATTCGTCGGCGTGTTCTCGGACGGGATCACTTCTGCTTTCACCCCCTCCAGAATCTCGCGGGCGGTCGGGGGCGCAAGGGCGCGCCGCCCCGCGTCAAGCAGCAGCACAACGCCGCCCGCGGCCAGCAGCGCCGCCGCGATTTTCACCAGCCACGTAATCGGCTTTGAAAAACGAGAGAGCGCGCGACGCGGCGGGCGAGGATCACCGGCAGCGAGGGGCGTCTCTACTTCGACAGTTCCCATTCGAAAACGCGCTCCGGCGTGGCGGCGTCGCGGATGGTGAGCGTCAACTTTCTTGCGCCGTCCAACAATGATTTGCCGTCGGCAGTCTTGGACGGAAAACTCAGCGTGCCTTCGTAATGGTGTCCGCTGCCGACCGGCCAGCTTGCCCCTTTCACCTCCAGCCCGGTGTCCGCGCTCAACACCGATTGCGCCGCCAAATCCCACGACAAATCCGCCGAATGTGTGTTCATCGAAACGTCGAAATCGATTGTGTCGCCGGGCGTGGTGAGGTTGAGCGGGGTGACGACAAACTCGACGGAAGCCTGCGAATCGGTGCGGGCCAATTTCTGATCGGCGGCCGGCGAGCCGGCGGCTGGCCTGTTTGTCGGCAGTGTTTCGCTCTGGGCGTTCGCCGTCGGCGCACGGCCGGTCACGATGATCGATTCGGGCGCAAGTGTTTGCGCGGCCGATGAGCAGGCGGCCAAGGAAGAAAGAAGGAGAGAGAGAAAAAGAAAGTGGGGCGCGCGAGTCATGGGTTTACGCCGCCTCCATCGCGGCCAGATGAGCAGTGGCGTGCTGTCGCGCCGCGCGAATCGCGCGGAGCATGATGGCAATGCCGATTAAGTTGGTCAGCAGGCCGACGACCATGAAAGGAATTTCCCAGTTGGCGAGGAATGTGGCGGCGGCGGTGAGGCCGACCAGCGGCAGTACGTCGGCGACGTGGTGGGCGCAGCAGGCGACCATGGCCATCGTGGACATGCCGCCGCCGGCGGCAGTGGTCGCGCCGCTGGCCGGGCTTGCCCTGAGCAAAGCCGAAGGGGCATGCACGGGCATGTACAGCCCTTTCTTCAACAGCGTGAACAATCCGACTTGCGTGCCGAAGCCGAGAATGATCGGAATGACAAAGAGTTTGTCTTGCCAGAAAAGTTCGAGCGCATGCTCCGGCGATTCAGCCAGCGAGACGATGCCGAGATAGATGGCGGTGAGGAAAACTGCGCCCAGCAACCCCGCGCCGAGGGGAAATAGGATCCGTTTGGCAGATAAGTTCATGGCCGCCTCCAGCCCTGCCTAATCTGGAGACAGATTACCCCACCCTTCTTCAATCATCTAGCGCAAAACGGCGCGATCTTCGACAGGCCATTTGGCGCGTGTGGTTCGTCACCAATCTTCATATGATCTTCACATCTTGCGCATGTGATCTTCACTGCGCGCGGCTACACTCTCGGCAGTGAAACTGAAGGAGTGAAACCATGAACAAGAAAACCAAAGTCGTAGTGTTTGGCTCGTTTGCCGCCATCGCCGCGCTGTTGTTGGGCGCATGCGCCGTCGCGCCCATTGCGCCCCTGTATCGCTCGACCTCCATTCCGGGTTACGGCTACGGTCCCGGTATGATGGGCGGCGGCTACGGCGGCGGCATGATGGGCGGCGGTTATGGGTATTCGAACAGAACGCCCGCGCCGGGGTACGGCTACGGGCCGGGGATGATGGGCGGCGGTTACGGAAGAGGCATGATGGGCGGATACGGATATGGTTATGGCCAGTACGCGCCGACGGCCCAACCGACTCCGGTCGGCGCGACGCCCGCGCCGGTGGGCGAGGAACTTCAGATCGCGATAACCAATTTCACTTTCGCCCCGGCGCAGATCAAAGTCAACGCGGGCGAGACCGTGCGCTTCGTGGTGAAAAACAATGACGCCGTTTTGCACAACTTCGTGAGTCAAGAGGCGGGCATACCGTATCTTGCTCTGCCCCCCGG
>CAYYCF010000199.1:0-4873 GCA_964470235.1 uncultured Anaerolineales bacterium
TTGAACTTGCGGAAACGGCGGAGTTCTTCGATCAACCCAAAGACTCGCGCACGGCAGCTTTCGTCAGAGGGGAGATGGCCTGGTGATTAATCACAAGTTCGGGCGGGGATTGGCCGCAACTTCTACGAGAACCGTTCTCGTATTCGCTGCAACACTGTCTCGAAGCTTACCAACTCAATATCAATCGGCCAAGCACGATCTTTCTCGCCGGCAACGGGAATCGGCCCTTTATGCATGTGATGTGGATGGGTCGAGATTTCCGGGTGATGGTCGCGGTTGTCGTATTGCAGAATACGCTGGTCTCCAGAGTCGTAGTAGATATAGGCGTATCGCTCCTCAATCGTCTCCCCGTTTGCAGCCAGCCGGATTTCGGCATACAGCCGTGAGCGGTCCCGGAAGGGCAAGACGGCATGGATGGCCTGCTCGATGCTGGCTACGTCTTCGTCCGACAATGAGAAGCCCGGATCATCGAGCGACAGAATGTCATCGCTCTCGAAGATGAGGGCGTAGACCTCCCAATAGTAGGCTTCAAGTTTGCCTGACGCCATCCCACTCCGCTGCGCTACGGGGACCTTCGGTCGGCCTTCACCCCACGCTTGAAGCCGTATTCTTTTTCCATGTGTTGCAGCCCGTATGCCATGGTCCGCCAGCGATAGAAGACTACCCAGTCATTGGGGTCTTCATCAATCACACCCGCTTCAAAGTCCCGCAGAAATTGGTCGGACGGTAGCTTGTACTTGGTCTCAAATGCGACGACTTCCGCCAGTGTTCTCTCGTAGACTTCTCGCGGTGTGTGGCGGCGGTGAGTACGCTCGTATTCTTCCCGCAATTGGCGAGCGCGAATTTGTCGCACTGCCTTACGTGCGGCGTTGATGAAAAACTTATCCAACTCGGCATGAGAGACCGACTTGACTTGCTCAACCAGTTCGTCGGGAACGGCGATTATTGTAGGCATTGGACAACACATCCTTTCACCGTTGCCGATTGTAGCACAAGTGAGAAACGGGAGATGTACTGGCTTGGCCTACTCCCCTGCTTCCTCTCTCTCGCTCAAATCGTCCCTGCACTCGCTGGCTCTGGCTATTTGTGTGCAATCACCAGGAGATGGCGTATTGAAAAATCCCAAATCCCAACTTCCAAATCCCAAAGGGGATGTCACAGCAATTGGGATTTGGTTTTTGGGATTTGGGATTTACTCTTCCTCGGCCAACTTCTCAATCCTGCTCTTCGTCTCTCTCCATTGAATCGGCGATAGGCCCATCTTCCGCCGCAGAGCATCTTCTTCCATTCCGGCCTTGAAGTCGCGCACGGCGCACGTCCAGCGCATCGTATCGAATGACACGCTTTTCTCTAAACCGGCGGCGCGGCCCACGTCGCCCAGCGAGTATTCCAGTTTTCGCACCGACCACATAAACACAGTTTCTTTCGGCGTGTACTCGGCCAGATATTCGCGGTAAAGCTCGACCCATTCGGGCGTCAGTCTCAGCTTGCGCTCCTTCGGCCAATCTTTCTTCTCCGGGTAGCGCACGAAGAGGAACGGCTCGGCAGCGTGGCTCGCGTCAATGTGATCCTTCTTCAAATTGGCGACTTCCACTTTCTTCATCCCCGTTTGAAGCAGGAGTGTGAACAAGAGCAATGGCCGGATGTCCGGCTTTTCACCGTGGCGCAGAATTTCTCCGGCGGCGGAACACTTTTCCACTTCCTCATCGGTTAAAACTTCGGGCAAAGGACTGCGCACCGACAACTGCAAAACGGCTTCCGAGGGATCGGCGCGCAATTGGGCGGCCGGCGCCGCCCAGCGAAAAAAAGCCTTCAACGACGTGACACGGCGGCCATACGTTTTATCGGAACACGGCACGCCGCGCTCGTTTTTCATCCAGTGCAAGAATTGGTTTAGCAGGCCGGTGGTGACCAGGTTGAGCGGCAATCCCGGCTCGACGTATTCGACCAGGAGGTTCACATCCAACTTAAATGCTTGGAGCGTGTGCCGCGACGTGTCTTTTTGGCGCAAATGATCCAGCCAGGCCGCCAATGCGGTTTCTACCGGCGCGGCAGGATCAAGCGCGGGCGCGCGTTGGACGGGAGCAGACGGCGCGGGTTTGGGATCGAAGAGTGAAAGTTGATCCTTCATCCAAGCACGTGCACGTACTGTTGCAGTTGTCGTTGATGGATTTTCTCGAACTTGTCTCTGACGATCTGATCCATCTCGTCTTGCGGCAAGCGCAGACTCAAGATGTAGAGAGCATCCTCCGGCGACTGCCCGTAGGCCAGCTTCTTTTTGCCGTTCTTCATTTCGAATAGATACATGTAGTGGGGGTTGCTGAAACTGCTCATGGCTACGCTTTGATCAAGGCGTCTGAATAGTTTGCCCGCGTTTGCTTGGGCGGGGTGCGCATGCCGCGCAGAATCTCGGCGTCGTATTTCCCGGCCAGCATTTCGCGGTAGAACTTGTAATCAATGCCCTTCACCTTTTCGTCGTCGGGGTAGCGGTGATAATTCTCTTTCGTCATTTTACTCCGGCCTTCGGCGATCAACTGATGCCCCAACGCCGAGCCTGGGTAGGGCGCATAAAAGGAGATGGAGGGCATGATGCGTTTGGTGTATTTCACCATCTGCATCGTTTTGTACGCGTCTTCGCGGGTCTCGCCCGGTATGCCGAGCATGATGTTCGACCAGAACACAGGCGGCTTCTTTCCGGCGGCTTCCATTTCGTCGCCGATGCGCGATAACAGATCGATGGCGAAATAGTTGTCTTCTTCGGTGCATTCTTTGTTGAGAATCTTCAGCACGCGATCACTGCCGGACTCGAAACCGATGGACACCGTGTCCCACCGAGTTTCTTTGACCAGGGCCTCGAACAGTTCCGGCCATTGGCGCACGGTGTCGGCGCGGGCGGCAGCCCAATAAGGCCATACCTTGTTCGCCCGGCGTGGATATTTATCCAGCCATTCTTGCAGCCAGGTCGGGTTTTGGAAGAACATCGAGTCGTGAATGACGAGCGAGCCGACGCCGTATTTGTCGTCGAGAGCGTTCAGTTCGTCAATCACCATTTCAACCGGCCGACGCCCCATGTTCGGGATGTACGAATTTTCGTTGCAGAACACGCATTGCCACGGGCACACGCGGCTGGTGAGCAGGGTGACGACCGGCGGCGGCCCCCAGCCGCACTGCGGCTCCAGCGGCCAGTTGAATTTCTTGTCCAGTTTTTTGCTGGCCGGCTTGGGCCACAGCGTGCGGTCTATCGTCGGCCAATCGGCCATGGATTTCGAGCCGACGCCGAGGATGACGCGCGGAAACGAGCCCGGGTCTTTGATCAGATCAACGATGATGTTCTCGCCCGGCCCCTGACAGATTTTGTCGAACTCGGGAATGGCTTCCATTTCGTCCAGGGCCACGGTGGCGTGCATGCCGCCGGTGACGATCAGCCCCTTGGGATTGACTTCTTTGTAAATCTTGGCGGCGCGATATGCCACGGGGAACGTGTAACTGCGCACGTTCATGATCAGCATGTCGTATCCTTTGAGTCTATCTTTGACTTCGAGCCACGTTTTGCAGGCGCGGGTGGAGGCCAGGTCGGTCATCACGCCGTTTTGGTGCAGGATGGTGCGCAACAAACCGAGCCCGTGATCCTGCCATTGTTCGTGCGGCCCGGCCGGATTCACCAGATCGCCCAGGTCGCCCAAATCGAGCCATAGCCGTTTGGGTTCTCCTGGTTGGGCTTCGGGAGATTTGGAATTCTTTGACCGGAGGAAATTTAGCATTGCGTTGCATATCACCGCAGAGTTCGCGGAGTGTTGTTTATGGAGAGAACTCTGCGATCTCTGCGGTTAATTCTACAGGGGCTGGCGTCCGGCAAATCCGGAATCAAGATCGTGCCAGTGAGCCACGCGGGGTTCGTCGAAGCGCCAACAAAGATAGACTTCCCGGCCGTCGCGCTCTGCCGGGAAGTCCACCAATCCAATATTGATATCCTTGATCTCTATGCCCAGCTCTCGAATGGCTTTGACGTTGCGTTGAATGACTTCAAAATCCGCCAACACGGCTCCGGCCTTTTTACTCCCGCCGTTGTTGACGGCCTTTTCTAAAACTGGCCATAGCTCGGGCTGCGCCGCGACGATGTTCTGACGGGCTTGCAGTATATCAATCAACAGGGGACGCAGAGCCGGCAGGAGGGCATTAGCCTCGTCAACCGTGAAGAGACGGGTGGTCTTATCGGGACGTTGCACGCTTGGCGCGCGTCCTTAAACTAATGCCCGCAACCGGCCGAGTCGGACGCACCCGCCGAGCCGGCAGTGCGGAACGAGTGGCCGCATCCACAGGTGGCCACCGCGTTGGGGTTGTCAATACGGAAGCCGCCGCCCATCAAGTTGTCCACGTAATCAACCGACACGCCGCCGAGATACATCATCGAAGTCGGGTCGACGACCAACTTCACGCCTTCCGTTTCGATGACGGTGTCGAATTCGCTGGGCTTGCCCTCGAGGGCCATGCCGTATTGCATTCCGGAGCATCCGCCCCCGGAGACAAAAATTCGCAAGCCGTGATCGGGCAGATTTTTCTCGGTGAGCAGGGCGCGCACTTTGGCGGCCGCCGCGCTGGTGAGCGTGATGGCCTGAGTCTCGACTTCGGTTTCAGTTGTGTCCAAGTTGATGGTCATTGTTTTATCCTCATGAACGGCAGAAGTTTATGAACGGTTAGGATTGTAACAGTAATTTTTGGGCGCGTCAATAAGTACGATAACCTTCTTGTAAATTACGCAACCAGAAGGTCGGACTCTTTGATCAAATACGAACACGACTGCCCTCCGTGCGCCATGTGGCTCACGCGGTCGGGCGTGAGGCCGGTGAGGGCGGCGATCAACGTCAAATCCACA
>CAYYCF010000200.1:0-4855 GCA_964470235.1 uncultured Anaerolineales bacterium
GGGAGTGTGGGGGTGAAAGTTCGCGAGTAAGAAACGGCAGTTGAAGGAGTCGGGCTAACACAGGAAGTGATGGCAAAAAAAACGATCAGCCAGATTGCCGGCCGCAACCCCCATACGCCCACGCGAAGCGTCCCACACCCCAAATTACGGAGACGGTGTTGCCGTTGCCGCGGCCACGCCGATGCCCGTCCAGGTGAAGGCGCGTTCTGCGCTGGTGGCGCCGGCCGGTTCGTAGATCGGTTTGCCGGTGTCGGTTGTGCCGGTTTGCCGCACGGTGACTACTGTCCATTTGAAAACGTGCGGCTGCGCTTCGGCCGGTTTCAAATCCACGTTCACAATGTAGCGCGTCGTCGTGGTCACGTC
Organism: uncultured Anaerolineales bacterium; assembly: GCA_964470235.1. Taxonomy (GTDB): domain Bacteria; phylum Chloroflexota; class Anaerolineae; order Anaerolineales; family VGOW01; genus VGOW01. The sequence goes on from CAYYCF010000200.1 coordinate 364, forward strand.
CACTTTGCGCTTGGCGCAATTGCAGGTCAAATCTTCGACCGTGATGAGATACGCTTCGCTTTGTTGGAGCACGTCCACCGCCGCCCATTGCAGAACAACGGTTTGCTCGACGGCGGAGATGGCCGCGCCGTCGGGTGGGCTGAGGAGGACGGGCGCGGGATACGGCGGGAGCGCGGTGGCCGTCGGCGAGGGACCGGCGGTCGGCACGGGGCGATCCAACGGGATCACTAGCACCTGTCCGATAGAGATCGAATAATCCGGGCCGGGGATTCCATTCTCTTCGGCGACGGCGCGATAATCCACGTTGTAAAACGCGGCGATGCTGAAAAGCGTGTCGCCGGCGGCGACGGTATACGTGGCGCGCGGGCGCGCGGTGGCGGTGAGCGCGTCCGGTTCGAGCGTGTTGGTGGGCAGTGAGGTCGGCGTGTAGGTGGGCTGCGGCACGGTGATTTGTTGGCCCACGAACAGTGGGCAGGCCTGCGAGAGTCCGTTCGCTTCAAGCAATGTCTGCAAGCTGATGTTGTTTTTGAACGCGATGCTGATGCACGTGTCGTTGGCGACGACGGTGTAGGACAGCGGCGGCAGAGGGCTGGGCGTGGGCGCGGGCGTTTCGGTATGCGTGGGCGCAGGCGTAAACGTCGGCGGCACAGTGGCGGTGGGGGTGATGGTCGGACTCGGCGGCGCAAAAAATGGAATCATACCCAGCGCGCCCAACATCAGCGCAACACCCATCAATAAAATTACGACGATGATGGCGATAGCCGCCGGAAGTGGAATGGATAACGCCCGTCTGCCGCCTGCCGTTGATTCATCGTCTGCCTTTGATTCTGAGGCGGCTTGCGGCGCGGGGGAGGCCGCCGCTTTATCTTTTGGGATGGCGAACGTTGGCCGTTCGGGGAGAAAGGATCGGCGCGGGCGTTGTGTTCTGGACGCAGGCGCGGCGACGTTCAAATCTGCGCCGCACACAATACATTTAGTGGCGAGTTCGCCGACGCGCGTGCCGCAGGTGGGGCACAAGCGCGGCGGCGGCTGAGAGGAGGCTTGCGGTTTTGCCATGTGCGGCGATTATACCAGAGCGTTATAATGCATCCGCAGGCGAAAGCAGGTGTTCTGATCTATAGAACTCTTTCTGAACAAGAGGAAACATCTCACCGCGAAGACGCGAAGATCGCGAAGCGTTCATATCTTTTCTTTGCGTCCTTTGCGCCTTTGCGGTTCAATATCCGCCAAAGCCGGACGAGTTATCTACAAGCGTCGGCGGGCCGCCGGTTGGTAAAGGATGGATGTCATGAGCAATCAAGACGACGAAAGCGAACGTTTGCGGCGGTTGCGCGAACAGCAAATTCGCGCGCGCAGGCCGGCCACGAAGACCGACAAGCAGTTGAGCAAGACGGCCACGCGGCGAAAAGATTGGCTGCATTACACGTTGATGGACGCGATCAAAGACATGCCGGCCAAGGTGCTGTACATGACCATCGGCGGAATCTTCGGGCTGATCGTGGCGCTGGTGATCGTCAGCCTATACAGAAATTTGCTGGCGACGGGCGTGGCGATTATCTTTCTACTTTTCTGTACGCTGGTCGGCCGCGTGGCGGGGATGGCCGAGGATTGGAAGAAGGAGTGAGAACAGCGGATTCGGAGACTTGAACGGATGGCAACCTGGCGTTACGGCGCATTCTATGCTTGAACAAAATTGTGCTTGACGCGCGCAATCCAAAGACGTATACTTTCAAATGAAGCGGAGCGTAAGTCCAAGCGTAGCAGGAGGGTAGTCCATCTGCTTTTCCCGGCGCAAGCCGGAGCGCGCTGGCTTGGGTGTTCCGTTTTTTATTTTGCTTTCGACGTCCACCGCTGTTTGATCTCCGGCCACTCTGCCACTACTGCCGCGCTTACTCTGCTTTCGATAATCTTCAGCATGTTATCGCCTTCTTTGTGAAAGGCGTAGACGCATCCTGCCACAAAGTCGGCAAGCTGGACTAACGGGTTCCTTTGGCTATCCACGTGGCTGATTGAAAGTATGCCGCCTGCAGGCCACTGGCGATATATGAATGTGTTGAGCGCCGCAACGTGCACGGGCGAAGTAAAACGGCGATCAATAGCGAGCGCAACATTCGGATGTGTTGTCCAACAGGCTTGAAGTAATTCGCAAATCAACACGGCGTAATTTTCCGGCGTATCTTCTATGCGCCGCCCTGCTTTGCGCACAGTCAGTGTATAGACGTCTGCCTCAGCCTGAGCAATGCGAGTCAATACGTCCACTTGAAAGCGGCGGCTTGAGTTACTCCACTTGAATTCGGAAGTGGCGTGACGCGGTTTCCTTAATCGTTTCCCAGAACGCAACGCGGCGCGTTTCACTACGTTTCGTAAAGCATCTGGGTGATATGTCAGCACTCCTGCCAATGTGAAGAGCGGCGTATCATCAGGGAGCGAACCGCTTTCATCCAGACCGAGATGGACAAGCCTCACAGATGGCATGATCTTTCCTCTCTACTCAAACTCGACAGCGCCGGCGCAATGTCCTTCGCAGGCTTATAGTCCGGCGACTGATGCCTAAAATAAGTGTTGTACAACTCCGCGTAATGCCCGCCGTTCGCCATCAGCGAAGCGTGATCGCCCTCCTCGATAATCTCGCCGGTTCGCAACACGATAATCCGGTTGGCGGCGCGCACGGTGGAGAGGCGGTGGGCGATCAGCACCGAAGTGCTTTCGGCCAGAATCAGATCGAGCGCGTCTTGAATTTGCGATTCGGTGAACGGATCAATGCTGGCCGTCGCTTCGTCGAGTATGAAAATGGCCGGGTGTTGAATCAACACGCGCATGAGCGCCACCAGTTGGCGCTGACCCATCGAAAGTTTCGCGCCGCGCTCGCCCACGTCCGTGGTCAGCCCATCGGGCAGGCTCTCCAACCACTCGCCGTGTCCGATTCGCTTCGCCATCGCTTCGATTTCCGCGGCGCTCGCTTCAGGGCGCGCGTAACGGATGTTTTCGGCTATCGTGTCCGAAAACAGAAACGGCGTTTGCGATACGATGCCCAATTGTTTGCGATACCCGCCGAGATCAAACGAGCGAATGTCGCGCCCGTCAAGCAGCAACTGCCCGCTTTGGAATTCGTAAAAGCGGGCGACCAGGCGCGCAATGGACGATTTGCCCGCGCCCGTATGCCCCACCAGCGCCACACTTTCTCCGGCGTGGATGCGCAATGAGAAGTCACGCAGAACCACTTCTTGCCGGGCGTGCGCGTAACTGAAACCCAGGTTGACAAATTGAATGTCGCCGCGCAATCGCGGCGGCGGCAGGTCGTCCGTTTGCACGACTCGCGGCTCGGCGTCAATGAGCGCAAACACGCGCTCGGCGGCGGACAGCCCGGCTTGAAACTGGCTCCAGAAAGCGGCGATGTTGGTGATGGGAAACCAGAAGCGGTCGAGGCTGGTGATGAACAGATACCAGGCCCCCACCGTCACCAGCCCCGCCCCCGCGCTCAACCCGCCGTAATACACCATCACCGCCGTGCCAACTCCGGCCAGCGCATTCAGCACCGGAAAAATATTCGAGAGCACAAATCCGCGCCGGATGTTGATGAGGTACGACTGCGCGTTCACGGCGGCAAACTCGTCGTAGATAGCGCGCTCTTGCCGAAAATTTTTGGCGACGCTGATCCCGGCAATCGTTTCGCGGATGGCGGCGTTGACGTTAGCCATGGCCCGCGTGCCTTGCCGCGTGACGTAGCGCGCCAACCGCCGGAAGCTAAGCGCGAGCAGTAACACAATGGGCGTGAAGCCCAACAGCATAAGGGTCAGCCGCCACTCCATCGAAAACAGCACGGTGGAGAGGATCACGGTGACGAACACTTGGCTGAACACGTCGGTGATCAGCGTGATCATTTGCGCAAAGTCCTGCGTGTCGGAGGTGATGCGGCTGAGGATGCGCCCCGATTTGAACTCGTCGTAAAACGACAGGTCGTGATTGGCGGCGGCGCGGAAGGCGTCCACGCGCAGATTCAGCACCAGGTCGCCAATGGCGCGCGCCGTTAGCCGACGGCGGAATAAATTGAACAGCCACGAAGCGACATTGGCCAGCAGAATCAGAGTCGTCAACCCGGCGATGAAGGCCAGCGATTCTCTGGTTGCCAGCGTGTTCACCCCCCAAGCCAGCACAAAGGGATAGACGACATCCACCAGCGCCACCGCAGTGGTGAAAGCCACAATGCCGAGGACGCGGCGGCGCTGGGCCTGCAAATACGCGCCAATACGCCGCAACAATTGCGCGTCGGTGTATTGGCGGTCGTAGGCTTCAGTGTCGAGGGCGGAAAAGATCGCAGCCATAAACCAATGCGGAATGCAGAATGCGGAATGATGAATGGAATTCCGCATTCATCATTCCGCAATCATCATTTGTCTCCTAACGCCTCATACCTCGTAAATATCCTCCGGTACGGCTCGCTCACCCGCATCAACGTGGCGTGATCGCCGACGGCGGCGACGCGGCCTTTGCG
>CAYYCF010000201.1:0-2229 GCA_964470235.1 uncultured Anaerolineales bacterium
CTAAGCCCACCCCGTCCCTCCCCTTCCCTGAAGGGAAGGGGACGCTTCGCGGCCGTCCACCGCAACGCGGTGAGCGGCGGGAGGGGTAAGGTCATTGAAGAGTCAAAATGGTCACTAAAGTCTTAATCGCCAATCGCGGCGAAATCGCCGTCCGCATCATTCGCGCCTGCCGCGAGTTGGGCATTCAAACGGTGGCGGTGTTCTCCGAAGCCGACCGGAGCGCAATGCACGTCCGTTACGCCGACGAAGCGTATTGGATCGGCCCCGCCCCGTCTCGCGAGTCGTATTTGCGGATAGACAAGATTCTCGACGTGGCGAAAAAATCCGGCGCCGATGCGATTCATCCCGGCTATGGTTTCCTTGCCGAGCGCGAAGAGTTCGCGCAAGCGTGCGCCGACGCCGGCATCACGTTCATCGGCCCGAAGCCTTCCTCGATTGCGGCCATGGGCGACAAGGCGGTGGCGCGCGCCACGGTGACGAAGGCCGGTATCCCGGTCGTCCCCGGCACGGAAGGCGAAGGCGGCCTGAGCAATGAAGAGATCATGGCGGTCGCGCCGCAGATCGGATTCCCGTTGTTGGTTAAAGCGACCGCGGGCGGCGGCGGTAAAGGGATGCGCGAAGTGTTTTCCCCCGACGACCTGCCTCAAGCGCTGGCCTCTGCCCGCCGCGAAGCCGAGTCGGCCTTCGGCGACGGAAACGTGTATCTGGAAAAACTCGTCGCCGGCGCGCGGCACATTGAGATACAGATTTTGGCCGACACCGAAGGCAACGTGATTCACTTGGGCGAGCGCGAGTGCTCGATCCAGCGCCGCCACCAGAAAGTGCTGGAAGAGTCGCCGTCTCCGTTTGTCCACGAAGACAATGAACTGCGGCGACGCATGGGTGAAGTGGCCTGCAAAGCGGCGGCGGCGGTGGGCTACGTCAACGCCGGAACGATTGAATTTTTGGTGGACAAAGAGAAGAATTTTTATTTTCTCGAAATGAACACGCGGCTGCAAGTGGAGCATCCGGTGACGGAATTGGTGACGGGCATTGACATTGTGAAAGAGCAAATCCGCATTGCGCGCGGACGAAAGCTGAGCCGCGAGCAACACGAGATTGAATTGAACGGCTGGGCGATTGAGTGCCGGGTGAACGCCGAAGACCCCTACAACAATTTTATGCCGTCCACCGGCACCGTGTCGGCCTCCATTGTGCCGACCGGCCCCGGCGTGCGCGTGGACACGTTCGTGTATTCCGGTTACACCATCTCGCGCTTTTACGATTCGCTGATTTCCAAAGTGATCTGCTGGGGCGAGACTCGCGGTGAAGCGCTGCTGCGAATGCGGCGCGCCCTGGAAGAATACAAAATCGTCGGCGTCAAGACGAACATTCCTTTTCATCAAAACTTGCTGGACTCGCACCGCTTTATGGCCGGCCAGTTCGACACGCGCTTTTTGGAGGAACGTTTCCAGATGGAAAAGGAAGCTGCTCCGCACTCGGAGATCGCGGCCATACTGGCCACGCTGGCGGCGCACCGCCAGACCCAGCACGCGGCGCAAATCGTGCGGCGCGGCGAACGCGACACGAGCAACTGGAAGTGGGTAGGCCGTTACGAAAGAATGCACAGATGAAATACTTAACCACCGTTGGCGACAAAACTTTCACTATCGAGATCAACGACGACCGGCATATCGTCGTGGACGGCAAAACCTACGAGGTCGATCTGGAAGCGATGAGCAGCGAATCGCTCTACTCGCTTCTGCTCGACAGCCATTCGTTTGAAAGTTTCGTAGATGAAGCGGAAGAAGGTTGGCGCGTCTTGTTGCGCGGCGATCTGTACGATGTGACGGTCGTGGACGAACGCGCGGCGCGGTTGGCGAAGTCGGCGGGGGGCGTGGCGGCGCAAAGCGGCGACTACCATTTGAAAGCGCCCATGCCGGGCGTCATCGTTTCCGTTCCCGTTTCCGAAGGGCAAACGGCGAAGAAGGGTGACATCTTAGTGGTTCTCGAATCGATGAAAATGCAGAATGAACTGAAGTCGCCGCGCGAGGGCATGGTCGCGCGCATCAAGGTCAAGAGCGGCGATAACGTGGAACAAAGCCAGGTTTTAGTGACGGTGAGTTAGCCCTCACCCCCGGCCCGGTCTCCGACCGTCCCGTTGGGAATATCGCCCAACGGGAGAGGGGAGATTAATATGAATCAAATCACTTACATAGCCTTTATCATCGCCGTCACACTCACCGGCCT
>CAYYCF010000201.1:2329-4851 GCA_964470235.1 uncultured Anaerolineales bacterium
GGTGATGGCGCCGATTCCGGCGGTGATGGCGGCCATGCAGGCGCGGCAGGACGTGGCCGACGCGGTGGGGAAGACCGTGCTGGCCGAGCTCAACAAAATGGGGCGCGCGTTTGCGACCGATCAACCGGCGCAGGCGCAAGAACGGGCGCTGAGCGCGCTCAACGAGCAAATGTCGAGAGCATGGCAGTTGAGGTTTACGAGGGTCGAATTCACGATTGTTCCGGCTTGATCTTTGCCGCCGAGAACGCAGAGAGCGCAGAGATATTTGAACCGCGAAGGCGCGAAGAACGCCAAGACGAGGAAGGACAAAGAAGTATGCTTCGCGCCCTTTGCGTCTTTGCGGTGAATTAGGTTGCGGCAGGAAGCTATGCTATGAATGAATTTGAACGCTGGGAACGCGAGACGCTCGCCGCCACGCTGAAGAAAAACCCCGAACGCAAATCTCAATTCAATACGTCCTCCGGCATTCCGCTGGAGCGCGCGTACACGCCTGACAACCCGCCGCCGGAGATCGGTTTCCCCGGCGAATATCCGTTCACGCGCGGCGTCCAGCCGACAATGTATCGCGGACGGTTTTGGACGATGCGCCAGTACGCGGGTTATGCCACTGCCGAAGAATCGAATCGCCGCTACAAGTTTTTGCTGGCGCAGGGTCAGACCGGGCTCTCGGTCGCTTTCGACTTGCCGACACAAATCGGCTACGACCCCGACGACCCGATGGCAGAGGGCGAAGTGGGACAGGTCGGCGTATCCATTTCTGCGCTGGACGATATGGCTTGCTTGTTTGACGGCATCCCGCTGGCTAGAGTTTCGACCAGTATGACGATCAACGCGCCGGCCGCGATTCTGTTGGCGATGTACGTTGCCGTTGGCAAGCGGCAGGGCGTCGAACCGAAAAAACTGCACGGCACGATTCAAAACGACATCCTCAAAGAATATGTCGCGCGCGGCACGTACATTTTTCCGCCTGCGCCCTCAATGCGGTTGATCACCGACGTGTTCCGCTATTGCAAAACGGAAGCGCCGGAGTGGAACACGATCAGCATTTCGGGCTATCACGTCCGCGAGGCCGGTTCGACGGCGGTGCAGGAAGTGGCGTTCACGCTGGCTAACGGGATTGCCTACGTGCAAGCCGCGCTGGACGCCGGGCTGGATGTGGACGACTTTGCGCCGCAGTTGGCGTTTTTCTTCAACGCGCACAACCAGTTCTTGGAAGAGGTGGCGAAGTTCCGCGCCGCGCGGCGTCTGTGGGCCAAGATCATGCGCGAACGATTCAAGGCGAAGAATCCAAAATCGTGGATGCTTCGCTTTCACACACAGACAGGCGGAAGCACGCTCACCGCGCAGCAGCCGGAAGTCAACGTGGCGCGAGTCACGATTCAAGCGTTGGCGGCGGTGTTGGGCGGCACGCAAAGTTTGCACACCAACGGGATGGACGAGGCCTTGCAGTTGCCCACCGAAGACGCGGCGCGAGTGGCGTTGCGGACTCAACAAGTGATCGCCCACGAGTCCGGCGTGGCCGACACCGTGGACCCGCTGGCGGGCAGCTACGCGGTCGAGTCGCTCACCGACGAAATCGAGCGGCGGGCGATGGAAACCATTGGGCGCATTGACCAGATGGGCGGGGCCTTGAAGGCGATTGAACACGGCTTTATTCAAAACGAAATTCAAGAGGCGGCGTATCGCTATCAGCGGGCGGTGGAGGCCAGAGAGCAGATCGTCGTCGGGGTCAATGAGTTCGTGGCCGAAGAGGAAGTGAAACTGGAGCGGTCGAAAGTTGATCCGGCGATTGAGCACAGGCAGCGCGAGCGAGTTGCTGCCCTGCGCGCGCGTCGGAACGCGAGCCGGGTCGGGGAACTGCGGGCGCGACTCGAATCGGCGGCGCGCGGCGGCGAGAATCTGATGCCCCTGTTTATCGAGTGTGTGGAGAATGACGTGACGCTGGGGGAGATTTGTGGGACACTACGTGTGGCCTGGGGGGAGTATCGGCCATCAGTTTGATCTCACCGCAGAGACGCGGAGTTTACGCAGAGTTCGCGGAGTTAATTAAATTCTCTGCGTTCTCTGCGCCTTCTCCGCGTCTCTGCGGTGAATCTATTCTATGATCAAGAAAATATCTCACATCGCCATTATCGTCTCCGATCTTGAGTCGTCCCTTGCTTTCTGGCGCGACACGCTGGGCCTGCCGTTGGCGCACACTGAAGAAATAGCGTCACAGGAATCCGTCGTCGCGTTTTTGCCGACGGGCGAGAGCGAAGTGGAGTTGGTGAAGCCGACGACCGACTCCAGCGGCGCGGCGAAATTCCTGGCCAAGCGCGGGCCGGGGCTTCATCACGTTGCGTTTGAAGTGGACAACCTAGAGGAGATGCTGGCGCAGTTGAAAGAGATGGGTGTGCGGCTGATCAACGAAACGCCGGTAGCGGCGGCGGGCGGTCACCGCGCCGCGTTCATTCACCCGGAGAGCGCGAACGGAGTGCTGGTGGAGTTGTACGAGGAGTAAAGATCAAATCCCAAATCCCAAA
>CAYYCF010000202.1:0-4851 GCA_964470235.1 uncultured Anaerolineales bacterium
GTGGCCTGCCAGTACGTGTCCACCATTTTTTGGTAGTAGCGCGTGTAGTGTTCGGAATTGCCGCGCGGGTCGCCGGTGGTTTGCGTGGGTGGGATAATGCCCTCGTTGTAGTGGATGCCGACGCAGTCGGCGTAGGTGAACGCGCCCGCCGCCGCCATCTGCTCGAGGAACGGTTTATCATCACAACCCTGGGGCGAACAGCCGCCGCCGAAATAGCCGGTGGGCGCCATCGCGCCGCTGATCACCATCGTATCTGGGTTGGCGGCTTTGATTTGTGGATAGACGTACTTGAGCAGGGCGGTGTAATTCGCGCCGCCGATCTGCCCGGTGGGCCACTCGCGATCAATATTGGCTTCGTTCCAAACTTCAATCGCGTCCGCGCCTTGCTGCGCCAGTTTCACCAGATAGTTCGCCAGCACTTGCTGATATTCCGGGTTGGCTACTTGATACTTCGAGTCGGACTTGTCCACGACACTGATCAAAATGCGAAAACCCAGGTTGTGCGCGTTTTCAACCGCGGGGCCAAAATCCACCGTGAGATCGGTGGCCTGCAATTTCACCCACGTCATCCCGGCGCGTTTCATTTGATCAGCGCTGGGGATGCCGCCGTGAATGGCTTGACCGCCGAGCATGAAGTTGGTGAGCGGCGGCAGTGTGACTCCGCCCGATCCGCCGCCGGTGCCTTCGGCGGGAGTAGGCGGGGGCGGCAGGGGCGTGAAGGTGGCCGCCGGGGGCACGGTCGCCTGCGTCACAGCGGTCGGTTGAGCAATACTGCCGCCGCCCGCGGCCCAAAAGATCACGCCGAAGGTACACAAGCCGAGAACGACGGTGAGCGCCGCCCAGGCAATGGCGAGATAACGGACTTGAGTCGGGTTGAGGCCGCGTTTTGGTTTTAGTGGGTTGATTGGAGAGTAAGACATGAAGCTCCTAAATGGATTTTGTGTTGCCCTCGTCACGCATCATTACGGATTCCAAATCACCACATTCACATTCACTCCCGCCGTGAGCACTTCCCAGCCCGTGCCGAGGAAGCAGGTGTCGGCGTTGGCGTAGCAGATTGACAGCGTGAGTTGGTAAGTGCCGGGAACATTGATGTAGATGCCGTCTTCCCAGCCGCCCGAGGCGGGGCCGGTGCCGCCCGCCGGAACGACCAGGTCGCCGCGCCAACTTGTTTGGTATTGATTCGGTCCGCCGGTCAGGTTGGCGGCTTGCACGCCCAAAATGCCGTAACCGACCAGCGCGCCGGTGTTATTGGTGATCAATTCGCGGAAGCAAATGCGCTCAATCGTCGCCGCGAAAGAGGGTTTTTCGGGATTGCACAGCGTGAGCGCGCCGGTGATGCCGTGTGACGTTGTCACCGGCGCAGGCGAAGCGGGAGCCGCCGTCGGAACGGGAGAGGGAGTCGATTCGAACACCGGCGCGGCGGCGCCGCCCGGCAAGGTTAAACGCTGGTTGACGAAGATCAAATCGCGGTTGGCGATGTTGTTCAGGGCAACGAGCGTCGTCACAGTCGTGCCGCATTTGGCGGCGATGATTTTCAATGTCTCGCCCTGTGTGACAACGTAAGACCGCCCGCAGACGCTTGTGCCCGTTCCGCTAGAGGCGCCGCTGGACACGCCACCCGATCCCGTCGGTATCGTCAGCCGTTGGCCGACGAAAATCAAATTGGTGTTTGTGATTCCGTTGGCGTTGGCGAGGGCCGATACCGTAACGCCGAACCTGAGCGCGATGCTGAACAGCGTATCGCCGGAGCGCACGGTGTAAATGGTGTCGGCGGAAACGGGCGCGACCGCAACACAGAGCAAGACGATGACGATGGCGAAGGAGATGGCGCGAGGCATTGGTGTGAAACGTAATCGCGCGTGCAACGCGCTCCCACGCATTAAGGCGTCCAATTCACCACCGTCACGTTCACGCCGGAGGTGAGCGTTTCCCAGTCGCCGCTCGTGCCCAGGCAGGTATCCACGTTGGAATAGCAAATGGAGAGCGTGAGGCGGTACGTGCCTGGCGTGTCCACGTAGATGCCGTCTTCCCATCCGCTGCCGGCGGGGCCGACGCCGTTGGCCGGAATGGACAGATCGCCGCGCCAGCTCGTTTGGAATTGATTGGGGCCGCCGGTGAGGTTGGTGGCTTGCGCCCCGAGAATGCCGTACGTCACCGCGGTGCTGTTGTGATTGACCAGCAATTCGCGGAAGCAAATGCGCTCAATCGTCGCCGCGAACGAGGGTTTCTCCGGATTGCAGAGGGTGAACGTGCCGGTGACTCCGTGCGTGGTGGAGAGCGCGGCGGTGGCTGTCGGCGGCACGGGCGTGTTGGTGGGGGCGGTGAAGACTTGCGCCGGTTTGGTTCTTGTCGGCGTGCGAGTCATCGTCGGAGTCGGCCCCACGGTGGGCGGTTCAGTGTTTGTCGGCGTGGCGCTCGGTTCGGGCGTGTCCGTCGGCAGAGGCGTTTCGGTGGGCGGGCGGGTGTTCGTCGGCGTGGCAGTGTAGGAGAGAATTGCGGCCACTGTACCATTAATGGCGCGCGTCTCCGATTCTTGCTGTCCAAAATACAACGCGAATCCGACGAGCGCGATTCCGGCCAGCGCCAGAACCGCCACGACGACGATCCCCAGCCACGGCACGCCGCCGGGTTCGCGGATAATTTCGGGAAGGGGTTGATCTTCCATGTTTTTTAGGGCATCACCGCATCCAACGAATCGCAGGCCGGGCAACTGCCGTCGGCGCGGATGATGGCGTAGCCCGCTTGCGGATCACTGCCGTAAACGGTGAAGTCCACATTGAAAATGATCATCAAACGGACGTTGGAATTCGCTTTAGAGAGCGAAGCCGCTTGAGCCAGCCATTGCGCTTGTTGGGCGATGGTCGTCTTGCCCGCCCAACCAAAGGTGGGCGCGGTGCTCGCCAAATCAGGATACCCTTCGCCGGTGAGATAGCCCAGTTCGGTGAAGCACACCGGGCGCGCGGCATTGAAAATGCCCGAATACGTGGTGAGCATTGTAGCGTAGTAACGCGTGAAATAGTTGTCGCGCGGATCGGTGCCGATTTCTGTCGGCGAGACGATGCCCTCATTGTAATGCGCGCCGATACAGTCAAGGTAACCGCCGCCGCCGGCGGCCACAAACTCCGTCAAGAACGGGCGGTCGTCGCATCCGTTGGCGTTGCCGCACGATTGCCCGCCGAAGTATCCGGTGGGCGCGGGCGCGGCGCTGATCACGATGGTGGTGTTGTTGGCGGCCTTTACCGCCGGATAAACCACTTTGAGCAGGGCGGCATAATTTGCGCCGCTCACTTGCCCGGTGGGCCATTCGCGATCAATGTTGGGCTCGTTCCACACTTCCAGCGCGTTAGCCCCTTGAGAGGCGAGCGTGGCCATATAACCGGCAAACTGCTGTTGATACGACGGATTCATCACACTGCCGCGGTCGCCAACCACGCTGAGCAAAATTTTGAATCCCTGATTGTGCGCGCTGTTGATCGCCGGGGCGAGGTCGTCGCCGTAGTGGCCTTGAATCTTCACCCAGGTCATTCCGGCGCGTTTCATGTCGGCGGCGTGGGGAATGCCGCCATGCACTGCTTGCCCGCCGAGCTCAAATGACCCCCACGCGCCGCCGCCGCCGATGGGAGGTGAGGAGACGGTGGCGGGAACGGGGACGGCGGTGGGGCACGGTCCGCCGCACGGGGTTGCTGTGGGATACGGCCTCGAAGTTGGGGTGGACGTGGACAGGGGTGTGGCCAGTGGCACGACCACATCCACCGATCCGAATCCAACGCCACCCGCCGATTGCAAGTTCGCGGCGATGGAATACGAACCGGGATCGCCCGCCGTCCAGGTAAAGGATTGATCCGGGAGGCCGGTGGCTTGGGCGATCACGCCGTTCGAATTGCTGACGACGTAGTTGAGCGCCGCGCCGGACGACGTGAGGGCAGCGCTGTTCACTTTGAATTGCACTAACGTATCCAACATGCTGGACGGCGAGCCGGGGGCAAACAGGCCGCGCACCGACACACCGCCCAGCCGGTATGTTTGCGCCAGCGCCAATTGATGCGCCAGTGTTTCGGGTGTGACGTAGGTGATCGTATGAGTCACTCCGCCGTCGTCGGTGTACGTGAATCGCGGCGCGAAGGCTTGGGCGTCGTAGTCGAGCGTTTGCACTTTGCCGTTCAGCTTCACGCTGACGAGCGCGCCAGGGGCAATCTGTGTGGCATCGGTTTCCAACGTTGCATTGCCGAACACCGCCAGGGCATCGGTGGTGGAGATGCGGCGGATCGCGCCATTGGCAGAATCGGTGGAGAGGGTGGAGGTGAGCAAACGGAGCCGGTAGCGGTTGACCTGCCCTGCCGCCCACCCGATCATCTGCCCGGCCGTGCCGTTGCCTATGGCGGCCAGGTCGTCGCTCAACGGCAATTCGATCACGTCGGCGGCTTCTCCGAGCGAACGGAGATCGTAGCCGCCGGTAGTGTATTCGCCGTTCTCGATGGCCGGTGTTGGCGCGACGACGGCGAGTATTTTATTTTGCTGATGTAACGCGGCGGACAGGTCGGCCATAAGTTTGGTGAAGGCCGGGCCGCGCGCCGGATCGAGTTGGCGATATTCAATGGTGACGCCGTTGTAATCGCCGCTATTTACCAGATCAACCAAACTGCCGATTTGCTGTAAGCGGGCGTTGGGGTCGGCGAGCATGGCGTTGAGCGCCACACCGCCATCGTCGGGCGAGCGCACGACGGGCAGAACGGCGTAGCCTTGACCCGCGGAAAAGCCGCCGGCGATTCCGCCGACCAGTGACCCGTCTGCTTGCAGAGTGGGGCCGCTCACTTCAACTACGTTAAGCGCCGAACCGATGTCGCCGAG
>CAYYCF010000203.1:0-4849 GCA_964470235.1 uncultured Anaerolineales bacterium
CCTTCTCAGTGGCATCGCTCTTCGACGAGTCGGACGAGAAGGCTTATGGCTTTCCAAAACACCGTATGAGCGCCTGCAAGCCATAGAACTCATGCGACAGGTTATCTATGGGTATAAGCCTCCTGCCCCCCGACTTCAAAGATTTCTTGAAGTTACTCAACTCAAAGCAAGTTGAATATTTGCTCATCGGGGGTTATGCCGTCGGCTATCACGGCTACTCCCGCGCGACCGCCGACATGGACATCTGGATTGCGATTCACCCCCGCAATGCAGAGAAAATGGTGGGAGTCAGTTGAAGTCAGCCTCATCAGCCTGAAACATCTGAAAGCCAACAAGAAAGCCAGCGGCAGGCTTAAGGATTTGACCGATTTGGAATACTTGCCGTGGTCAACAAGCGATGACTTTGATGCGGAAATCGCCGCGACTCGAAAGAACAAGCGGCTGATAAAATTCCTGGGACGCGTGCCGCCAAAGCCAAATCGCAAAATGGCATTCGGCTCGAAGTGGTGAAGAAAGAGCTTGGCCTGGAATGATGGAAATACAAACTCACGGCGTCGGCTGCGCGCCGAACAACGCCCCGATGAAGTAGCCCGCCAGCGCGGAGACGATCCCGATCACCGCCATTTGCATGCCGCTGCGGAAGAGGCGGCCCACGGTGATGCGCCTGCCGTTGACCGTGCCTCTGCCCCCGATGGTTTTCAAACGAATGGCACTACTGTTTTTGGATGATATGCGGTACAGTATCTTTGTTGATGGAGGCGAACATGACAAGGCAACAAAGTGAGCGGACAATTACTGCCACCGAGATGAAACGGAATTTCAGCGCAATCATCCGGCGGCTTCGCAAGCGCGGTGAATACGCCATCATCCGCCGTAGCGGCGCGCCTGTGGCCGTGCTTCTGTCGCTGGAAGAATTCAATCGACTCGCGGCGCGCAACAGGCGGAAAGCCGCCTTTCACGATTTCGCCTTGAACCTGGGGCGCGAAGTCGAGGCACGCGGCATCAGCGAAGAGGAGTTTATGGCCGATCTCGAAAAGACTAAACGGAGAGTCTTCACAGAGCAATATGGCCGACCCGCCTAAAGCGCCGCGCGCCATGACGGACGCCAATGTCCTGTTGGCAGGCAACGCCTTCCCCCGCTGGCCGTATGAAGTGTGCAGCACGCCATTGACGGCGATTTCAAATTAGTGCTCTGCCCATTGATCGTCAAGCAGGCGCGCGAGCATCTGGAAGAAAGATTCCCCGCACACTTGCCCCGGTTTGAAAAGTTCCTGCGCGAAGTTGAATATGATCTCGTTCCTGACCCGACGCAGGAAGAGATTGACGCCAACAAAAACCTCGTCCGTGACTTGAGCGACGTTGCTATCGCTTTGGCGGCGATTGCGGCAGGCGTAGACTACTTGATCAGTGAAGACAAGGATTTTACGGTGCGAGACGAAACAACCGCCGAATTACGCCGCCATGTGAAAGTGTTGCTCTCCGGCACTTTTCTGCGCGAAGTCATGGGCTGGACGAGCGAGGAATTGGAAGCCGTCCGGCGGCGAACTTGGGATGACATACAGGAAGAAGAAAAAGAAACTTCGGAAGAATAGAACGCACCCAACACACGGCGCATGTGCCGGCCGCTGAACACGACTCAACAGATTCGAAACTCACGGCCCCGGCTGTGCCCCAAACAACGCCCCGATGAAGTAACCCGCCGGCGCGGAGACGATGCCGATCACCGCAGGAGTTCTTGCAAAAGATAGGAGCCTTGCCATGAGCGCGATAAGTTTACGATTGCCGGACTCCTTGCATCACCGAGTCCGCAAACTGGCCGAACAGGAAGGGGTTTCCATCAACCAGTTAATCACACTGGCGTTGGCAGAGAAGATTTCAGCGCTGACGACGGAAGAATATCTGGGGAAACGAGCAAAGCGCGGAGATAAAAAGAAATTTCAACGGGCGCTGGCGAAAGTCGCGGACGTTGAGCCATCAGAGCGGGATAGATTGTAGTTCAATCCGCCGTCCAATTTACGGCGTCGGCTGCGCGCCGAACAACGCCCCGATGAAGTAGCCCGCCAGCGCGGAGACGATCCCGATCACCGCCATTTGCAGGCCGCTGCGAAACGGGCGGCCCACGGTGATGCGCGCTTTGTAAGCCCCTACCCCAAACAGCGCTAAGGCCGAGATAACAAGGGATAACGGTATGGCCGTCATGATCGGCAGAAACAAAAACGGGGTGAGCGGGATCAGCGAACCGGCGAAGGCCGAAAAGCCGACCACCAGCGCAATCTTGAACGCATTTGAATTTTCAATCGGCGCGAGTTTTAGCTCATTCCGCATCATCACGTCCACCCACGCCTCTTCGTTTTCCACCACCTGCGCCACAGAACGTTCCAACAAATCGCCGCTGAACCCCCAAGAGGCGAACACGTCGCGCACTTCTTGCTCTTCCATCTCCGGCATCTCGCGAATCTCGCGCCGCTCGCGCTCCAGTTCGGAGCGGTAATGATCGTGTTCGGCCAGCGTGGAGGTGTAAGCCACCGCGCCCATCGAGATCGATTCGGCGAAGGTGGCGGCGAATCCGCCGGCGATCACAATTCGCGGGTCGGCAGACGCAGCGGCGACGCCGAGGATCACCCCCAACGTGTTCACCAATCCGTCCTGGCCGCCGAGGATAATATCGGCTAAGGCCGCCGACGGCGGGCGCGGCTCAAGATGCCTGACTGCCTCGCCAAACTTGGTGGGCGGAAAATGTGGCGGGGTCGTAGCCTGCGTCATAAATCACCTCAAAGAATTCACCGCAGAGATCGCGGAGAGCGCAAAGAAAATAACAATCTCCGCGATCTCTGCGTACTCTGCGGTAAGAAATGGTTTACCCACCACCCGCCGGGCCGCCGAGGCCGCCTTCGGTGAGCTTGCGAATGTCGCCCAGCACGCCGTCCACGTCCGCCAGGGTAACGGCTTTATCGGAGTCTTTGAATTTCAACTCGCCGCGCGCGATGTGCTCCGCCGCCACTTCGCGAATCGTCATATTGCGCTTCATCGCGTCCTTCACCAGTTCGGCTGCGGTCATGTAGCCGATAAGTGGATTGAGCGCCGTCGCCACAATGGCGTTCTTCCCCAGCCAACCCTCGGCCTTTTCCTTTTGGGCCACAATGCCCTTCACGCATTTTTCGGTGAAGGCGTTCACCGCGCCGATCATCACTTGCATCGCTTCGAATAGATTGTGCGCGATGACGGGCATCATCACGTTCAACTCCAACTGCCCGGCCTGCGCCGCCAGCGACACCGTATGATCGCAACCCTGAACGTGGAACATCGCCATATCCAACATCTCGGCCAGCACCGGATTCACTTTGCCGGGCATGATCGAAGAACCAGGCTGCACGGCCGGCAAACGGATTTCGTCGAGTCCGGTCGTGGGGCCGGAGGAGAGCAGGCGTAGATCGTTGGCGACACGCACCAGCGTGATCGCCGTGGTGCGAAGCGAGGCGGAGAAATCGGCGGCGTCGGCCATGGATTGCATGGACTCAAACAAGTTATCGGACTCGACCAGTTTGATCCCGCTGATCTCACTCAACCGTTTGACCATGCGTTTGTGATATTCCGGGTGCGCGTTAAGTCCGGTGCCGGTGGCCGTGCCGCCGATGGGCATCCGCCGCAAACCGTCGGCGGCGCGAGCCACGCGCTCGCGGTCGCGTTCCACTGCTTTGGCATAACCGCTAAATTCTTGCCCCAATCGAATCGGCACGGCGTCCTGCAAATGCGTGCGCCCCGATTTCACGACCGGATCGAATTCAACCGCTTTCGCCGCCAGCGCGGCGCGCAAGCCTTCGAGCGCCATCTGCAATTCGTCAACGCGCCACAGACAGCCGAGCCGGATCGCGGTGGGGATGGTGTCGTTGGTAGATTGCGCCATGTTCACGTCGTCGTTGGGTTTGACGATGTAGTTGCCGCGCGCCCCGCCCATTTTTTCGGTGGCTAAATTCGCCAGCACTTCGTTGGTGTTCATGTTGTGCGACGTGCCGGCGCCGGCCTGAATCGGGTCCACCACGAATTGAGCATCCCACTTGCCATCCATCACTTCGGTTGCGGCGGCGGCAATGGCGCGCGCCTTCTTCGCATCGAGCAGGCCCAAGTCGCAATTCACGTCGGCGGCGGCGCGCTTGATCAAGGCCATGCTCCAGATGAACGCTCGCCAGGGGCGCAGGCCCGTGATCGGGAAGTTCAACACGGCGCGCTGAGTCTGCACACCGTACAGCGCATCGGCTGGCACCTGCAATTCGCCGAGAGAATCTTTTTCTGTTCGGACGGTGGTCATAGAAGTCTCCGGAATCTTGTCAACGGATAGAACGGATGAAGCGGATGATTTAGAAACATCCGTCACATCCGTTGCATCCGTTGATGGAAAACTGACCAGGGAAATATATCTCCCGACAAATGAAACGTCAACTGACAGACGGCGACGTTTTAGCGGCAATTTAGCACGTTCATAAACATAAATTGGAGAAGGTCAAGCGCAAAAAAGAGGGAGCTAAAGTTTAGCTCCCTCTGTGCGTTGCGGTTAATGAAACACTTACTACTTGCCGATAGCTTTATAGCCCGGCCCTTCTTTGAAGAAGTCGTAATTCGGCTTGATGTCCGGCGTGAGATCAACTTTCTCGCCGGCGGCCAGGAGGCGGGTATGATCGAGATGCACCGCTTCGCCTTTGTCGTTGTGTCCGTCATACACCGCAGTGCCGTCGGCGCGGCTGAGGCGCTGAGGCGTGCCGTCGGTGTTCGTGCCTTTGGCCGCGTAATCGGCAGGCACTTCGTCTTCGGGGAAGATGGCTTCGTAAGGACATTCGGGAATGCACGCGCCGCA
>CAYYCF010000204.1:0-4815 GCA_964470235.1 uncultured Anaerolineales bacterium
CGGCGGTTGCGCCCATCGCCGCCATTGGAATTTCCATGATGCTGAAATCGTGCTCGACGGAGTCGTTGTTGCGCAGGGTCAATTTGACCGGCTGGCCGGCCGTGACTTCAATCGTCGCCGGTTGATACTGAAGGTTGCTCACCTCCAGCGTGATCTGGTTCGCGCCCGTCGCGGGCGAGCCGGAACAGGCCGTGATGGCCGCCGCCGCAAACAGCAGAATGGGGATAAAATAATTTTTCAAGTTGTTGTTCTCCTTCGCCAAACGAGAGTAATGTGGGCGATTTTAGTGGGCTTGCGGCGGATTGTCACGCGCCATTTGGCGCGTCTTGGCGTGAGTGATTTCTCATCCTGAAATCCGCTAAACGGCCTGTTTTATTCCAGCCATTTGACGCTTGGGTAGAGAAAAAATCTGGCCTAACCTTGCCGGAAGAAACGCCGATGTCCCTCGCCCTCCGCAACCTCTTCAAAGACAAAACGCGCTTCGCCTTGAGCGTCGGCGGCGTGGCGTTGGCCGTGATGCTCATATTGCTATTGAACGGCTTTCTCGGCGGCATGAATGCTCAGATCACGGCCTATCTCACCCATTCGCCTGGAACACTGGTGGTGGCGCAGGAGGGCGTGCGGAATCTGCTGGGCGCCACTTCTCTGCTCCCGCCAGGCACGGACGGCGACGTGAAAGCAAAAGGCGCGGCGGAAGTCGTCCCCATCCTCTCGCAGTTCATCATCCTCGACTTGCACGAAAAGAAACAGCCCGTCTATTTGGTGGGGTATGACCCCGATCTGGGTGGCGGCCCGTGGCAGATGGCGGCGGGGCGCGAACCGCGCCGCGACAGCGAGGTGGTTTTTGACCGCGTGCTGGCGGTGCGGCACGGCATCGCGCCGGGCGACAAAGTTGAAATTCTGGATCGCGATTTCACCGTCGTCGGATTGTCCGAAGGCACAACCTCGTGGATGACCAGTTTCGTATTCATCCGCAAGACTTCTGCCGAGACCCTGCTGCGCGCGCCGGGGGCGACCAGTTTTCTGCTGGTGACTCCGTCCGACCGGTACACGCCGGAGACGTTGCGCGAGCGCCTGAGCAAGTTATCAAACGCGGAAGTTTTGACCAAGCCCGAGATGATGGCGAACGATCTGAAACTCTTCGCCCGAATCTTCAGCCGGCCTCTGCAGTTGATGGTCGGCATCGCGTTTCTGGTGGGGACGTTGATCGTCGGTTTGGTGATCTACACGGCGACGATGGAACGGCGGAGGGAATACGGCGTGCTAAAAGCGATTGGCGCGCGGAACGGAATGCTCTACCGGGTGGTGACGATACAAGCCGTGATCGCCGCCGGCGCCGGGTCAGCGTTGGGCGTGGGCTTGGCCTTCGCCGTCTCCGAATACATTATGAAAGCGCGGCCTCAATTCTTGATCGTGATGGAACCGGCGATGATCGGCCGGGCGCTGTTAATCGGGTTGGGGATGGCGCTGGCGGCGGCGCTCTTTCCGGCGCGCATCGTCGCCGGGCTGGCTCCGGCGGAGGTCTTTCGCAAATGATCCGGCTGGCGTTTCGCAATCTCTTTCAAAACCGGGCGCGGCTGGTGATCTCGGTCGGCGGCGTGGCCCTGGCGTTATTGCTCATTTTGTCGCTCGACGCCATTTACGCCGGGATAGAACGGCAGGTGACGGCCTACGTTGACTATTCGGGCGCGGATGTTTTTGTGGCGCAGTCCGGCGTGCGGAACATGCACATGGCCTCATCGTCGCTCGCTTCGTCGGTTGCCGGCCAGGTGAAAGCAGTGCGCGGCGTCGACTCGGTGACGCCCATTCTTTACTTGACGAACATGGTCGTCGTCGGCGACGAGCGCAACTTGGCTTACGTGATCGGCCTGCCGCCGCGCGCCCTCGCCGGAGGCCCGCACCACGTGGCCGCAGGGAAAGCGATCCCGTCCGTCGGGGAGGCCGTCATTGATCGCGGGATTGCGCTCAAGTCGGGCGTGGGGATCGGGGATACGGTCGAGATTCTGGGCGAGGACTTTACCATCGCCGGTCTGTCCGAAGGCACGGCCACGCTGGTGAACTCGGTGGCCTTCATTTCGAAACAGGACTTTGCGAGTCTGCGCGGGGATTCCGAAACGGTGAGTTTTCTGCTCGTCAAAGTGGGGCCTGGCGAATCGCCGCAGGCGGTGGCGGCGCGCATCGAGTCGCAGGTGAACAACGTGACGGCGCAGACGCGGCAAGCGTTCGCCGGGCAGGAACGCAAAGTGATCAAAGACATGAGCACCGACGTGATCTCCATGATGAATTTCATCGGCTTTTTGATCGGGCTGGCGGTGATGGCGCTCACGGTGTACACGGCCACGCTCGCGCGCCGCGCAGAATACGGCGTGTTGAAAGCGATTGGGGCGCGCAATTCACACTTGTACGGCGCGGTGTTGGCGCAGGCCATGCTCAGCGTCACGTTGGGATTCGGCGCCGGGTTGGTTTTCACGTTGGGGCTGTCGGCGATTGTCCCCAGGTTGGGCGTGAACTTGACGCTGGTTCTCAGCGGCGCGTCGTTGATTAAAGTCGGCGCGGTGTCACTCGTCATCGCCGGAGTTTCGGCGCTTCTGCCCATCCAGCAAATTGCGGGGCTTGATCCGGCGATGGTGTTCAAGGGGAAATGAACAATGAGCAATGAGACAATGAACAATGGGAAAATTCCAAATCCCAATGACCAAATCCCAAAGGGAAATACAGCGGCGTTGAAAGTCGAGCGGGTGACCAAGCGGTACGGGGCGGGGGCGACGGAAGTGACGGCGGTGCGCGGCGTGTCGCTGACAGTCGCGCCGGGCGAAGTGGTGCTGATCATGGGGCCGTCCGGCTCCGGCAAAACGACTCTGCTCTCGATGCTGGGCGCGCTGCTCAAGCCGACCGAGGGCACGATCCAACTCAACGGCGACGTGATCAGCGCGCTGGCCGAAAACCGATTGCCGGACATTCGCCTGCGGCAGTTTGGATTTATTTTTCAAGATTTCAATTTGCTCTCGGCGCTCACCGCGCTGGAGAACGTCGCCATCGTGGCCGAACTGGCCGGGGCCAGAGGCGGCGCGGCGCGCAAGAAGGCGGCGGCATTGTTGACCGATCTCGGTCTGGGCGGGCGATTGAATTTCCTGCCGGAGAAACTTTCGGGCGGCGAGAAACAACGCGTCGCGATTGCCCGCGCGCTGATCAACGATCCCGCGCTGATTCTTGCCGACGAGCCGACGGCCAATCTCGATTCAAAGATCGGGCACGAGATTATGCGCCTGCTGCGGCGCATCGCCGTCGAGCAGAACCGCAGCGTGGTCATCGTGTCGCACGATCAACGCATCAAAGACATCGCCGACCGCGTGCTGTGGCTGGAAGATGGACAGTTCAAAGAGATGGTGACGATGGTCACCGACCCGGTATGCGGCATGACCATCGAGCGAGAGAAGGCGGCGGCTCAATTCGAGCAAGGCGGGGTAGTGTATTACTTCTGCTCGCGCGGATGCCGGGCAGAGTTCGAAGGTGATGTTGATTAACCGCCCCGCGCCCGACTTCACTCTTCCCTCCGGCGCCGGAACGAAAGTTTCGCTCACCGCTCTGCGCGGGCGAGTTGTTCTTCTGGATTTCATCCGCCATCTCGGTTGACTGCCTTGAAGAGCGCACGTGTCGCAGTTGCGGCACTCGTACCCGGAATTCCTGGAACTGAACGCCGAAGTGCTCGCCGTCGCCGCCGTCGGCCTCGAGCCGCTGGAGAAGTTCGCGCGGGAACTCGAACTGCCGTTTCCTGTTTTGTCGGACGCGAAAGCAGAAGCCTATCGCGCGTTCGGGTTGGGCAAAGGCCTGGCGATCCATCCGCGCGCGCCGTTTCAATTTGCGCGACTGGTTTGGAATGAAAAGCGATTGTACAAGCCGGCGGGCAACGTGATGCAGATCGGGGGCGATTTCATCGTGGACGATGCGGGCCTCCTCCGTTACGCGCACAGCAGTGAAGACCCGACGGACAGGCCGGAAGCCGACGAACTATTGCGATTCATTGAGACAGCACTTTCATTAGGAAGGGGCCGTTTGTGTTCATGATCGCAACGGGGCGGCGCGCTATTTGCGACACCGCCCAGGAGCGAACGTATTCATTTGTTAGGAGCTTTTCTGCGGGGCGAAGTTGCCGTGACAACCGCCTGGGCCGAAGCCCGCGCCGCCGGCCGCGCTCATGTGCGAGATCATCCAACCATAATTCCCGCCCATGTAGTTGAGCATCGAGTCGGCCTGCTCCTGCGTGAGGACGCCGTCGGCCACTGCCTTATCCAGCCCGGCCTTCGCCGACGTTTCGAGCGCGGCGGCCAGCTCGTCTTGCGTCACGCCTTTGGCTTCGGCGATCTGCGCCAGAGTCTTGCCGCTGGCGAGTTCGGCGTTGAGTTCATCCTGCGTCAGGCCGAGCGTTTCGGCCAGCCCGCCCCACACGATGTTGTGCACGCTTCGCGCGCCCGTGGTGTACATCCATTGGTGCATGGCATTCACGTCCACGCCGTTCATCATGCCGGCGCCATAGCCGCCGTTTCCGCCCATCATGCCGTAGCCCCATTGCGGGGTCGGGGTCTGCGCGAAGACAAAGCCCGCGCCGAGCGCGGCGATTGCCAACACGACGATTGCGGCGATACCAGCGATTTTCCAGGTGTTCATGTTTTTATCCTCCGGGCGATTGCCCACTAATGTTTTCAAGACTTGACCGCATGATAGCCGGAGGGTTTGAAGAACTTGTGAAGGGCGCGTGCGATCTGGGTGAAGGTTGCTTCGCGTATCGCGTATCGCCTATCGCGCATCGCATATCGC
>CAYYCF010000205.1:0-4814 GCA_964470235.1 uncultured Anaerolineales bacterium
GTGCGCCCGGTCGCTTTGTCCGGCGCATCAAGTTTGGGGAGGCGTTGACCGATGACAGAATCCATAATCTGCGGGAACTCAGGGAAACACAGGAACTCAGGGAACTTCGAGCTCCTTCATTTCCTCGTGTTCATCAACACTCAAAACAGCCTCAACGATTTTTTTGTATCCGGTACACCGGCACAGATTCCCTGCCAACCCGATCCGAACTTCGTCTTCAGTGGGATGCGGGTTTTCATCGAGCAGCGCAATCGCGGCCATCACCATGCCCGGCGTGCAAAAACCGCATTGAATGCCGCCCTTCTCGACCAGCGCGCGTTGAACTGGATGGAGGCCGCCCTCACCCCCGGCTCCTCTCCCAGTGGGAGAGGGGAGTATGCCCTCGACGGTCAGCACGTCTGCGCCGTCGCAATCGGCGGCGAGCATCATGCACGAAGTCACCGGCAGGTCGTTCACAATGACGGTACACGCGCCGCAATCGCCCGAATCGCACCCGCGATGCGCCCCGCGCAGTTCGAGATCGTTCCGCAGAACATCGAGCAAGGTGCGGCGCGGATCGATCAGCAGTTCGCGCGGCTCGCCGTTCACCGCCAGCGTTAGATGAAACTTGCCCATGAGTTCCCTCAGTTCCCTGATTTCCTTGAGTTCCCTCATGATCCAGTCGGCATGCGCGTATCAGGGGCGGTCAACAACGCCCAGGCGAAGCGCATCATCAAGGAAAAGTCGCGCACAGAATTGACGACGACCTGCGATGGGCGAACCCGCCAGAATTTGCCCGCTCGCAGATCGTGCCATGCTTGCAACCAGAACCAGTCGAGCCGGCTGCGAGAAATCTGCACGCCGCGCACGTGAGTATCGACGCGCACAATCCATTCGCGCACCTCCGCCGGAGCTTTCCCCCAGAGATCGGGGAGTGATAGATCGAT
The DNA here is from genome assembly GCA_964470235.1 of uncultured Anaerolineales bacterium. GTDB lineage: Bacteria > Chloroflexota > Anaerolineae > Anaerolineales > VGOW01 > VGOW01. The sequence continues at coordinate 927 of CAYYCF010000205.1, forward strand.
TGAAACGCGCGGCATTGGCGCCACGCGAACGCGTGCCAACGAAGCCTCCAGCATCTCGCGACGGTGCTGGAGGAAAGCCGGAAGAGTCGTGTGCGTCCATTCGTACAGCGTGCGGCGCATCTCGGCGGCATTTGCGGTTGGCAGCTCGGGCAACCGGAGAGATTGAATCCATCCCGCGTTCCGTTCCCGCAGGCGCTGGAGGTCGGCAATCAGGCGGCGCTCCAATTGCGTTGGAGGCCGGGTTTGTAGCCACAGTTCTTCCATTTCCAGCAACAACCGCACCCACTGTTGAAACTGCGCGGCTTTCTCGCGCGCCTGCCCGACGAAATGCGCCCATCGCCCAAGAATGGGAAAGCCGGGCCTCCGAGTGAGCCGATCCTTGAACCGCCAGAAGCCGGTGATCATCGGATGTTCGCCCTCGATCTCGGCGGAATTCTTAGCCCAGAAGAAATTGCGGAACACGCCCCAATAGTTCTCCAGCGGCACACGGCAAAGAATCGCGCGCATGTTTTCAAAACTGTAAAATGTGCGCCAGCACTCGTGATACAGCGCAAACCACTCGTCCGCGCTCATGTGCGGATGCGGCATCGTCGGATGGAACGAATCGTAGCGGTTGAAGTCCGGGTCGAGCGGCTGTCCTTCGGCAACCAAGCGTTGGTGATCGCGCGAACCGGGGATCGGGCCGAGCATGAAGAACGACGCCTGTTCCACTTGCAGTTCGTCGGTGAGGAAGCGCAGGTTTTGGCGGACGCTGTCCGGCGTGTCGTGCGGAAACCCGACGATGTAAGCGGCGTGGGTGACAATGCCGGCATTGTGCCAGGCCGCCGCGAGTTTGCGGAAGTCCTCCAAAGTGTTTTGCCGCTTCCCGGCGGCTTTGAGGTTTTCGGGATTGGCGCTCTCGACGCCGAGGAACACTTGCGTGCAGCCCGCCCGCCGGGCCTTCTCCACGAAGTTGGCGATGCGATACGACTTCACGTCGGCCTGCATCATGAAGCGCAGTGGCAGGCCCTCGACCTCACGAAGAGAGATCAGTCCGTCGAAGATTATTTCCCAGTGTTTGTTGCGCGCAAAGTTGTCGTCGGTGAAAAAGTAGTTGCGAATTCCCGCGCGGCGATAATTCTCGCGGAGCGCAGTCAGCACCGCCTGTGGGTCTCGATAACGCATGCGGCGGCCCTGCACGTTGATGATGCAGCAAAATGAACAGTCAAAGGGACAGCCGCGCCCGCAGTCGAGCGTGCTCATGTGGGAGGCGAAGCGGCGCGCGTAGGAGGCATTGGGCTGTGGCAGCGGCGAGTTGACAAGCTCGGGCGGCTCTTTTAGAAAATCGTACAGCGGCTGGGCGGTGCCCTGTGCGATGTCACGCAGTAAATCATCCCAATGGCCTTCCACTTCGCCTTTGACGACGGTCACCCCAAGGTCAAGCAATTCCTGAATCTCGGGCGAGATACCAGGGAACATCGCCAACATGCCGCTGACGTGAAACCCGCCGATCCAAACGTCTACTCCGGCTCGCCGGAATTGGCGCGCCAGATCGGCGGCGCGCGGAAACTGGTTGGTCTGCACTCCGACCAACATGGCGACCACTTTGACCTGCGGCCGGCGGTTGGCGCGGCAGATGCGCGCCACCGGGATTGGCTGCACCGTTTCGTCCAATTGGTGGGTTTCGAGCTCGGTCGCACCCAACGCGCGGCGGCGGCGCGCGTCCTCGGTCAGGCCGTAGAGGGTCGCCAGCGTATTGCTCGGGACAATGCCCAGCCAATGCCGGATGACGTAGCCGTCGTCGTCATATTTCGACGGTTTGATCAAATAGATAATGAGTTTGCGAAACATGATCCCCCTCAATTCTGGCCGGGGCGGGTCAGGGTTTCCAAGCCGCGCCTCACCATCACTTCCACCATCTTCCGCCGATACCAGGCCGAGCCGCGCACGTCGTCAATCGGCGCGCATTCTTCGGCGGCGATGCGGGCGGCGCGCGCGATTCGTTCCGACGTCAACGGCTTCCCGTTCAATTCCTGTTCGGCGCGAACGGCGCGCATTGGCACTGGCGCGACCGCGCCCAGGACAATCCGTGCAGATTCGCACTTCGGTGATTGGGCGGCAGTTGAACTGCCGCCTAACTGAAAAGCAAGCCCCACGCCGACGACGGCAATATCCATGCACTCGCGCGGCGCGTGTTTGAGGTACAACGACGGCCCGTCCGGGCGCGGGATTTTCAAGGCGACCAACAATTCGCCGGGCATAAGCACACTGGTTCCCGGCCCGGTAAAAAACTCGTCAAGCGGAACTCGCCGTTCACCACGCGCCCCGGCGATGCGAGCGACGGCTTTCAAGGCAATAAGGATTGGGGAAAGATCGGCCGAGGGCGCGGCGTTGCACAAGTTTCCGCCCACCGTGGCCAGGTTGCGAATCTGCGCCGAGGCCATGGTGGACGCGGCGGCGGCCAGCGCCGGATAATGCTCGCGGATGATCGGCGAGCGTTTGAGTTCTTCGAGCGTGGTCAACGCGCCCAGGTTGAGCTGCGCCGCAAACGTCAGCCCGCGCAATTCGGGAATGCGTTTGATATTGACGACGACCTTCGGCGCGGCGCGGCCGGCTTTCATCTTCAACAGCAAATCCGTCCCGCCGGCCACAACGCGCGCGTCGCCGTTATGCGAGTCTAAAATGCCGCACGCTTCCGCAAGAGTTCTCGGAGCAAAATAGTCAAACGGTTTCATTGTTACGATCTCACGCTAGGCAAGGAATGATTTACCGCAGAGTTCGCGGAGAACGCGGAGTTTTTGAAAAAGGAAGCTCTGCGGTCTCGGCGTTCTCTGCGGTGAAATCTGCGCCAGGCGAGTCAGGATCCGATTGTGATGTTTGAAGTTTGAAGTTGGGAGTTTGGAATTTGCGCGGCTCCCAAGTCCAGCGCCCTCAAATTCAACTCCACCGCCTTCGCCGGGCCGAGGGCGCGCACGGCGTTTTTGAGATCGTCCACCGTCAGTCCAAAATCGCGGTGCGCGGCGACAAAGCCCAGAACGATCAGATTCGTTACTGCGGGCGCTTTTAGTTCCTTGGCGCACGCGTCGGCATGGATCGTGTGCGCGCCGATTCCCATTTCGGCCAAGCGCGCCGCCACCGCCGGATCGAGCCCGTCCGCGCTGTTCACAAAAACGCTGCCGCCGCCGCGCACAAAAGGCAAGTTGCGAAGAGCCTCGGTCGAATCAAGACCGATCACGGCGTCCGCCGTGCCGCGACGGATCAGCGGCGCGTCACTGCCGCCAATTTTTACGTGCGACATGACGCTGCCTCCGCGCTGGCTCATGCCGTGATTCTCCGAAGCCATGACTTTCTCGCCGCGCAACAACGCGGCTTGCGAGAGCACTTTAGTTGCGTAGACCACCCCCTGTCCGCCAATGCCGGCGATGATGATCTTTGATTCCATTACCACCACGCCTCTTTCACTTCCGTATTCTTGGGCAAGATGAAACCTTTGTAACAGGCGTCAATGCACTGGCCGCAACCCACGCAAACGCTGTAGTTAATATCCACCCGCGATTTGTCTGGCCGCAACACCAGCGCCGGGCATTCAAAGGCCTCCACGCAATAACGGCATCCGTCGCACTCTTCGGTAATGAACACAGGCGCCGGATTGTTCTCGATAGGCGAGTCGTCGTACAGCACGCAGGGCCGGTCGGCAATGATCACCGCCACGCCGCCCTCCGGTGATTGCGAGAAGGTCTGCGCTTCCTTGAGCAACGATTCAAATGAGCCGTGATCGTACGGATCGGCCACGCGCACGAATTTGACGCCGCAGGCCTGCACTACATCCGGGATCGGAATCTTGGCGGCGATGTCGCCGTCGGCGGTGTAATCGTTGGCCGGGGTGGGCTGCGCGCCGGTCATGGCCGT
>CAYYCF010000206.1:0-4775 GCA_964470235.1 uncultured Anaerolineales bacterium
ATGTTAACCGGCCGCCCTTCCTCTATCGTGGCCCTGAGACGCCCGGTGAACTGCCGCCGGTGGCGCGCGTGCTGACGATTGACCTCAATGGCGAAGCAGTAGCCTATCCTTATGACGTGTTGCAGAAAGTGAAAGTCGTCAATGATCGGGCGGGCGGGACGGGCGTTGTGGTGCTGTGGGCCGCCGGCACGGCCTCGGCGTTGAACGGCGGCACCGTCGCCGGAGGCCGCGACGTGGGGGCGGCGAATGCCTTTGCGCGCGAACTCGACGGCCAGACTCTCACCTTCGCGTTCAATGGTTCGCAGATTGTGGACGACGAGACGGGGAGCGAGTGGAATGTGTTGGGCCGTGCCCTGAGTGGCCCGCTGGCCGGAAAGCATTTGACGCCGGTGGTGGCGGTCAACCACTTCTGGTTTTCGTGGGCGGCCTTCAAGCCGGAGACGCGCGTTTATCAACCGTGAGGGGACACATCGCTATGACGAAAAAACAAGTCCGACCCGGGACACCAAACAAACACGGCGCGACCGCCGCGAGGCGTCGCACCGGCGCAGCCGGTGGTTGATGATCGGCGGCAGTATCCTGGCAATAGCGCTGGTCGGCGCGTTTGCTTTGTGGCCGCGCCCGTTTCCGAAGCGCGGCTGGCGGACGATCCGTCGTCGGGTTCGCCGACGGCGAAAGTCACCATTGTCGAATACGGCGATTTCGGTTGCCCTTCCTGCCGCGCCTGGCATCGCGCGGGCATTCTCGATCAAGTTCGCGCGAAATACGGCGATCAGGTTCGCTTCGTTTGGCGCGATTTCCCCGTCATCACGCCGCAATCACCCAAAGCCGCCGAGGCCGCCCAATGCGCTTACACGGGCAGGACGCGATTGCGCGCGGCTTTCGTGGCACGCCGGCGTTCCTGGTAAACGATCAGCCGCCGGCAGGCCCGCCGTCGTTTGAGTCTCTTCAGACATTGGCGGAATTTTCACGCCGAGGCGTGTGCCTTTTCCTGGCGATGAGGCAATTTCGAATGTGCCGCCGAGCGCGCGGGTGCGGTCGCGGAGGTGGCACAGACTGGAGCGCTGTTGAGCGGGGCTCAGCAGTTTCCCCACCAAGCGGCACAGCAGAAAACCGGCGCCGTCGTCTTCGACTCGCATCACCGCTTGGCCGGATTCGACAGCTAAGCTGACACGGATGCTTCGGGCGGCGGCGTGTTCGCGGATGTTCGCCAGCGCCGCGTCAACCGCGCGCAGAATGTGCGCCGGCACCGCGCGCGAAAGGCTGGCTTCATCCCACGCAGGCGCAACGGTCAATTCAACTGAAACCCCGGTTTGCTTTCGGAATTGCTCGACGCGCCAGGCTACCGAATGAGCAAGGGACTGTTCGGCCATATCGAATGACGCCGGAATCCTCCCGAAGGTTCAAAACCTTCGGGAGGATTCCCACAAGAAAACTTTACTGCGCCGCGAGCACCACTAGGTTGGACTGCATGGCCGGCTGGTGCGCACCGCACTTGATCGCGAAAATTCCGGCTTTATCGGCGGTGAAGGTCACCCGCGTGATCTCCCCGCGTTTGACCACGCCGCTGAGGCCGTAGCCTTCGATAGTAAAGGGATGCTCCTTGCCGTTGATGCCGACGATTTCAAGCGTCACGATGTCGCCCTGATTGACGACGATGGTGCCCGGCTCAAAGCGGTAAGTTTCCACGACCCACACCCCGTCGGCGTTGGGCTCATCTAGAGCGTACCCGCCGCCTTCGGGCAGGGCCGCAGCCGGGAAAGGCTCCTTGTCCACCGTCGTGCTGCCCTTTGGCTCGACAGCGGCCATGTAAATGGTGCGCTCGACGGGCGCCGCCGAAGACGGCGATTGCCCGCCGCACGCCGCCAGTGTCAACGCCCCGACGGCTATGAGAAGAAAGAGTTTCTTGATCATGAGTGTATCCTCCTTGAGGGATTGATTGATCATGGTTTCATTCTCAGGCTCAATTCCTTTGGCGGGAATGGGCCTGAGACGCAAAGATGGCGCGACGTTCGGCGCGAAGAATTAAGACCTTAGTCCGTAGCCGCGTCAGACGGTGGGTATTAGAATGAAAGGATGAACATGCTGGCTTTCACCCGCCTCAATTTTGCCCGCCAATTTTTGCTCATCAGCTTTTTCATCCTGCTGGCCGGAATGTTGATCATCGGCGCCTGGGTGGGCGAGCAGATCGAAATCGGCGTAGCCAACCGCACTGCCGCCGTGACTGCGCTGTACGTGGACAGTTTCATTGCGCCTCATCTGCAGGACTTGGCCCGCAGCGATCAACTCGACGCCGGGCATCTGGCCTCGCTCGGTTCGCTGCTCGACGGCACGCCGCTCGGCCAGCGCATCGTCGCCTTCAAAGTTTGGGGCGGCGACGGCCGGATTCTATACAGCACCAACCAAGCGCTCATCGGGCGCAAGTTCCCCATCCGTTCATCGTTGGCATCGGCCTTCGCCGGGGCGGTGAGCACGGACATCAGCGACTTGAGCGATCTGGAAAATGAATTTGAGCGCAGCCAGTGGTCGCGCCTGATCGAAACGTACGCGCCCGTGCGCGCGGCAGGCACAAGTAATATCGTGGCCGTCTCCGAGTTTTATCAGACCACCGACGAATTGGATCGCGAAGTGCGCGCCGCGCAGATGCGAAGCTGGTTGGTGGTCGGCGTGGCGACGCTGGCAATGTATTTGCTTTTGGCCGGGCTGGTCGGGCGGGCAAGCAATACGATAGAGGCTCAACAGGGAGAACTGCGCCAGAAGGTAACCCAACTCACGGCGTTGCTGGCGCAGAACGAGCAGCTGCACGAGCGCGTGCGGCGGGCGGCGGCGCGCACAACTGCGCTGAACGAACGCTTTCTGCGGCGGCTCTCTGCCGATCTGCACGATGGCCCGGGTCAGGATTTGAGTTTGGCTTTGCTGAGAATTGAAGCAGTAGCCGACGTGTGCGCCAAATGCGCCGTAGCCGTCGTCAAAGGGCGCACGGTGGGCGACGATTTCCGCACGATTCAAACGTCGCTCGAATCGGCGCTGAACGATCTGCGGGCCATTTCGGCCGGACTGAGGCTGCCGGAGATCGGACGGCTGTCGCTCGTCGAAACGGCGGAGCACGCCGTGCGCGACTACGAGCAGAAGACGGGACAATCGGTTGCCCTGGCCGCGCGCGGCCTGCCAATTGAAGCGGTGCTGCCCGTCAAAATCATTTTGTATCGCCTGCTTCAGGAATCGCTTGCCAACAGTTTCCGGCACGCGAGCGGCGTTGATCAACGGGTAGAGATCACCAGCGCCGATGGCCAACTGCTGATCGCGATCCGAGATTCGGGCAGTGGCTTTGATCCCAAAACCGTCAACAGCGACGGGCATCTGGGCCTGGCCGGGATGCGCGAACGTGTCGAACTCCTCGGGGGAACATTCGAAGTGATCAGCGCGCCGGGCGAAGGCACGGTGATCCGCGCGCTTCTGCCGCTGACGGTGTCGGAGGTGGAAAGTGAGTGACGCGATTCGAGTTCTGATCGCCGATGATCATCCGCTCTTCCGCGAAGGCGTGGCCCACTCCCTGGCCGCCGAACCGGACATGGCGCTGGTGGGGCAGGCGGCCAGCGGCGAGGAAGTATTGAGCCTGGCGCGCGATCTGCTGCCCGACGTGCTGCTGCTCGACATTGCCATGCCGGGCAAAGGCGGGTTGGCCGCCGCCGTCGAGATTGCCACTGCCTGCCCGGCGACGAAGATCGTTATGCTCACCGTCTCCGAACACGAAGATGATCTGCTGGCCGCGTTCAAAGCCGGCGCGCGCGGTTACGTGCTCAAAGGCGTGTCAGCCCGCGATCTGGCAAACGTGGTTCGGGCAGTGGCGAGCGGCGAGGTGTACGTGTCGCCGTCGCTGGCCGCCGGAATGCTGGTAGAAATGACGCGCAGGCGCCTGCCCGATCCGCTGAACGAATTGACAGAGCGCGAGCGGGAGATTCTACAACGGGTGGCGCAGGGGCTGACGAATCGCGAGATAGGCGAGCGGCTCCACTTGGCCGAAAAGACGGTCAAGCATTACATGACCAACGTGCTCGGGAAGCTCCACGTGCGCAGCCGAGTGGAGGCAGCATTGTTGGCCGCGCGGCGCGGGGCGTCGGACGGTTCTTCTTGATCTACATTTGGCAAACAAATGACGAAGCGCACCAACGAACAATGGCTTTTGGATTTGCGCGCGGGTGATTCGCGGCGCGAAACGGCGTTGGTTGACCTCCGCGCGGAAATCTTGCATGGCCTGCCGTATGCCCTCCGCGATTGGCTCTCGCCGGACGACCCGCAATTCACTGCCCTGGCCGAAGACGCGACGCAGGAAACGCTCATGCGGGCGCTCAAGAATCTGGATTCGTTTGAGGGCCGCAGTCAATTCACCACTATGGAAAGCGATCTTCACAAAGGGGAAACGACCAATGGGCCGGCGCGGTCCAGTGATGGCGGGCTGCGGGGATCTTCTTTTTGGTGCTATGATCTGCGGGGGAAACGCCCAAGAAAGAAGGCTTCATGTCAACTCAACCCTCTCCCTCTTCTCGTCGTTCGCGAGCGCCGATGTTCCTCGGCTTCGGTGGTTGTGTGCTGGTGGCGCTGTGCGCCTGCCTCATTGCCGCCACTGTCGCAGGCGTGCTGTACTATCGCAGCACCCGCCCAGTTGCCGCTGAACCGGCGGCTGAATACATTCTCGATGCCTCGCCCCGTATGGACTTACCCACCGTGGGCGGCACGCGCCTGGCGGTGGCGCGCGGCGTGCTGGCCGAGATCAT
>CAYYCF010000207.1:0-466 GCA_964470235.1 uncultured Anaerolineales bacterium
TCCCTGCCGTCCTGCCACGAATACTTCCAGCCCTCGATCTGCAAATTAGATTCATTGTGCACTTCGAAGTAGCGAATGCCTTTGTTGTAAAACTGCGCCATGTCGCCCTCGACCCACGACGCAAACTCGTCGGGGCGCACCGTGCGCCCCTGGAACGCGGCGAACAACCGCACCATGATGAACATGTTGCCGTTGATCTGCTTCAACCGATCCACCGATTCCGGCCCGGCGGACGACAACAGCTTGACCGCTTCGGCGCGCGCCGTCTGAATCACCGGGTAATCGGACTCCGTTAAACGACCATCCGCGCGCCCGTGCAGCCCCACCAGACATTTGCCGTACGGCCAGTCGTAAGTGACGGGGGGGGGGGCGGGGGGGGGGGGCAAAACGGGGGCGGGGCCATTGTTGGCGTTGGGGGCGTTGGGCAAACCGGGGCGGGAGGCGCCTTTTTTTTTGAGGTGGGGGG
>CAYYCF010000207.1:476-4760 GCA_964470235.1 uncultured Anaerolineales bacterium
ACCCCGGGTAATCGGCCCCCTTAAAACCCCCCACCGCCCCCCCGGGCCCCCCCCACAAACTTGTCCCGGCCCGGCGGGGGGAGGGGGGGGGGGGGGGGGGGGGGGGGGGGGGACAAAAACGGAGTCGGGTCAATGATGTCGTTGGGGTAGTTGGTCAAACCGGCGGCGGTCGCGCCTTCTTTTTTCAGTGTGAGGTGCAAATGACTGCCGGTGGAATTGCCGGTCGAGTCCGCCAGGCCGATCAGGTCTCCGGCTTTCACTTGTTGCCCCACGCTCACCAGATATTTTGTGAGGTGGGCATAGATCGTTTGATAACCGTCTTGATGCTGGATGCGGACGTGGATGCCGTAAGCGTGTCGTTGGCCGTTGGCCAGCACGCCGTCGTTAGTCTGGAACACTTCGCCGTCGGCGGCGGCGTACACATTCGTCCCCATCGGCGCGCGAATGTCCAATCCTTCGTGGCCTGGCAATCCAAAGCGGCGATAAATATCGGGGTTGACGCCGAAGGCTTGCGTGATCTTCGGGTAATCGGTGGGCCAACGGAGGAAGAAGGGTTTGGAAGCGGCCGGGGGGCCGACTCGCTGGCCGCTGGCGATGCGCGCCGCGAAGGTCTGCGTCAAATCATCCGGCGAGTTGGCGGCCACCACGTCCAACCGCAGGTTGGGATAGTTGCCTTTGAACCAGGCGACGATGTCCCGGCCAAATCCGTCCGGCGGGTTGACGATGGTGATAATCTGGTTGGGCGAGTAATAGTTCGCGGCGGTGTCCGGGTCGCCGGTGATGTTGGCGCCGAACTTGAGAACGTAATCTTTGGCGGCGGCGACCCAGCCGTAGTAATTTTTTTTCGGGAGGAGGATGATTTGATAGTCGGGCATGGATATGCTCCTTCACTCATCACGCCTATCGCCTATAGCCTATCGCGTATCGTCCATCAGCCATGCGATATGCGATAAGCGATATGCGATATGCGATTACCGTATGAACCGCCTCAACCCAATCTCGTGCGCGATGCCGACGTCGTTTCCGGCTTCGTCGCGCCAGGCCCAGCGCGCCGACTCGGTTGGGTCGGATGTGGAGACAATGTACGAAAACGCGCCGCCGAGTCCGCTGACGTGCCGAAGGATACCATAATACCGCGCGTACTGCTGTGCCACCTGAGGCTTCGGCTGGGTTGGGTTGCCAAATTCGGTGATGAACATCAGCTTGTCTGGAAAGAGTTGCCGATAGTATCGCCAGGTGAATCCGTCGTCGTCCGTGGTCATGCCGCGCTCGGTTTGCCAGTAGCCGTGAATGCCGATCCAATCGGCGCGGGTAGCGGCCAACGCGGCCTCGGCCAAGAATTGTTTCATGCCGGAGCGCACACCGCCGATAGACCGGCCTGGCGACAGCCCTGGGAAGCCGTATTTTTTGTAAGGCCACTGTTTGCGGTAGAGCGCCGCTACGTCGTTGAACCAACTGCCGAATTCTATGCCGTTGGTCCAACCACCGCCTAGCCCTTCGATCACCAAATTTGGCTCGTTGTGGACTTCGACGTATTGAATAGAAGAGTCGTAATCGAACAACCGCTGCAAATCGGAGCTGGTGCGTTCCACGAATTCGACGGGCGTGATCCGCCGCGGGCGGTCTTCATCGAAAAAAGCTTCGATGGGGCGCACCACGATCAGCAGTCCCCGGTTGAGCGCGCGCAGGGCTTCCAGCGTGCTGGCCGAGGCGTGGCTGGTGAGTTTGACGGCCTCGATGCGCGCCGAGCGCACGATGTCCAGATCGGGCTGAAGCATTTCGCCGTCGGCGCGGCCATGCAGCCCGATGAGGCTGACCCCTGGCGGCCACTGCTGGGCCCAGTCGAATCCGGTTTGAAAGCCGAAGCGCAGCCCATAGTAAACGCGCACGTGCAATATCTCGGCTAGCACTTCGGGCGAGGGCGCGGATAATTTTTCCACCCTCATCCGGCGCGGGTTCTGTTTGATCATCGTCCACAATTCTTCGGGCCAAGTGTCCGGCTCGACGACAGTTAGGCGGTCGTATTGCGGGACGGCGGCTTGGGCATAATCGTGCGAAATAAAAACGCCGGGGAAACGGACGGCGAATTCCATCACCGCCGCGCCCCAAATGGCCGTCTCGGCTTTGGTGCGCCCGGGGACGAGAAATAACTGCTCTATCTGCGGTTCGGTCAACTGAACCCCAACCCGCGCTCTTTCAACGACACGAACCGCTGTTGCCCGATGACAAGATGATCGTTGACGGGAATGTCCAACAACCGCCCGGCTTCCACCATCAACTTTGTGACGGCCACGTCGTCGGGCGAGGGTGAGGGGTCGCCGCTGGGATGATTGTGCGCCACAATGATGCTGGCCGCGTTTTGTCTCACCGCTTCGCGGAACAGTTCGCCGATGCGGATCATCGAGGTATTGAGCGATCCTTGATAAACCTTGTGCGTGCCCATATGGCGGTTGCGAGTATCGAGCAAGATCACGCGCACTTGCTCTTGATCCAGCGCGCGCATTTCGTACATGATCAGGTTGGCGGCATCGGCCGGGGAATTGATCGGCGGCCGCTCTTCGGGGGAGGCCGCCGCCAGCCGCCGCCCCAATTCCACCGCCGCCTGCAATTGCGCCGCCTTCGCCGGGCCGATCCCCTTGACGTTGCGTAGATCGGCATAGGACATCCGCAGGAGACCGACCAGCCCGCCGTTTTTGCTAAGCAACTCCTCGCCCAGCCGCACCGCGTTCTGGCCCGCGACCCCGGTTCGTAACAGAATGGCGAGCAGTTCGGCGTTGTTCAGCGCGTTGGCCCCGGCCAGCGCCAGCCGTTCGCGGGGTCGATCTTCGCTGGCCATATCGCCGATGCGCGGCGTGTAGGGGGACTCGGTCTCCGGGTCACTGCTCATCGCCGGAGATAATACTTCGGAAGTGGGCAGAGGGCAAATCGGTTTCACTGTATAATCGCGCCATTCCAGTATGCAGAAGGCAGTACGCAGTAGGCAGTCCGTTGCCCACTGCCCACTGCCCACCGCTGACTGCAATCCCATGCCTTTCGATCTCTCTTCCATCCTCACCTACGCCCGCTACGGCGTGGCCCTGCTGGGCGCGTTCATCGCCGCGCTGTGGCTGTCGCTCGTCATCTGGACTTTCCGCGATATGCGCTCGCGCTCGCGCGATGTGTTTGCCCAAACGATGGCCGCGTTAGTCGTCGCCGTGCTGAACATTCCCGGCTTCATCGTGTATTTGATTTTGCGCCCGCCGGAAACTATCGCCCAATCGTACGAACGCTCTTTGGAAGAAGAGGCGTTGTTGCAGGAAATTGAAGAGCGCCCGACTTGCCCCGGCTGCGCCCGCGCCACCAAACCGGAGTGGAAGGTTTGCCCGTTCTGTCAGACGAAATTGAAGAAGGTCTGCGCGAACTGCGGAGAGTTAATTGAATTGAATTGGAACGTGTGCGCCTCTTGCGGCGCGCCCGCGCCGGGGAAAGAGGGGAAGATGGAGTTTGAGGCCGAGAAATAAAGACCTATTGACCCATGATCTCATTGAGCGTCGGCAGCAGTTTTGGCAGCGGCTCTTCCCACAGCCAGCCCACCTTGATCCAGAATCCCGGCAACACTTGCGAGCGATACCCGCCGTCCGCGCTCACCGGCACGGGCTGATATTTTCCATCCGCGTCCAGTTGATAAAAATCTGCGCGGCGGCGGCGCGGGCGGGGATCAATAATCCAATACTCTTTCACCCCCGCATCTTCATATTCTTCAAATTTGTCTGCCCGATCACGGCTTACGCTGTCATCAGAAACCACTTCAACAATCAGGTCGGGAGCGCCGTCGAAGTATTTTTGCCCCAGTTGCCCCGGGTTGTTCCGCGACACGAAAAACAAATCCGGCTCGCGCCCAGTCTCCTTCATTTTGGTTTGCGCCGGTCCCGACATCAGCCATCCCAGATCGTTGGCCTCGATAAACAGCCGCAAAAGAGAGTTTAGAAAATCAACGATTTGTTGGTGGATCGGATTTACAGGCATGTAAATGTAGACCTCTCCTTTCACCCATTCCGCGTGAACGTCTTCGCCAGCCCACGCGAGAAATTCATCGTAAGTCATTTTCAGGCGCGCGCCGGGTTGAACTTCGTCAGTTCTCGTCAGTGTCGCCGCAGGAGTTGCTATTGCCATTTCGTCCTCCTTTCCCTCCCCGTGATTGTATAACAAAAAAGGCGGGCGTTGCGCTCGCTTTGTCTACCTGTCTACCTGTCTCCTTGTCTACCTCTTCAACGCCCCTCTCCCCAAATACTCCGCCGCGTCGCC
>CAYYCF010000208.1:0-4743 GCA_964470235.1 uncultured Anaerolineales bacterium
GCCCTCGTAGCTCAGTTGGATAGAGCATTTGGTTGCGGACCAAAAGGTCTGGCGTTCGAGTCGCCACGAGGGCGCTCCCAAAAAGCCTGACAGGTTTCTCAAACTGTCAGGTTTGCTTTTTCTACTTGTGCTACAATCCGCCGCGTCGCCTTATTTCCTTGAGTTCCATCATTTCCTTGAGTCCCCGTTTCAAACGATGACCATCACCTTCATTCACGAACGCCTCGCCAACGTCGGCCTCATCTACTCCCTCGCCGTCGGCGCCTGGGCGTTGTATCTCGCCTTCACCAAACGCGGCCTGACCTCCAGCTTCTGGGGCGCGCTGGTCATCAACGAACTGATCTTCATTGCTCAAGGTGTCGTCGGCGCGACGATGTGGATCGAAGGGCTGCGCCCCGCGCGCTGGGTTCATTTGCTGTACGGCATCCTGGCCGTCATCGTGCTTCCCGCCACATTCGCCTACACCAAAGGGGGAGCCACGCGGCGCGAAGCGGCCACCTATGGATTGATTTGCCTCTTCCTCGCCGGAGTCGCCATCCGCGCCGCCACCACCGGCGGAGGATCGCCGTAAATTAACGGTGAAAGAATCCGATCCGTCACGCCTCGGATTACTCGCCAGCGCCATTGTCTTGGCCGGCATCAGCCTGCTGATCTTTTCCCTCCTCCCCGATCAAACCAAATCCATTGACCGCGACCTCCCGCCGCCGTTTGCCGGATGGATCGCCCGCTCGACCGGCCTCTCACTCCTGCCCGCCCCCACACCGCTCGCCGACTCGCCCGCCCTCACCTTCGCCTCCCAACCCTACCGTCACCCTTCCGGCGCGTTCAGCGTGCGCTACCCCGACGGCTGGCAAATAGATGAAGCCGAAGACGCCGCCCTGTTCACCGCGCCGGACGACACCGCGCAATTCAGCATCGCCTTCACCCTCCTCGACTCGTCCGCCGTCGACTCCTTTCCCGCCTTTGCCGAATCCGAGTTGCGCGCCGCATGGAGCGACCTGCCCTCATTCGCGATCAGCCAAATCGAATCGCCCTCCGCCTCAGGCCGTTGGATGGCCTATTTCACATTTGATCAGACTCCGCCGCCGGATGGCGCGCCCACGCGCCTGACCGCCCTCGCCATTTTTCAATTGCGAGACGGCGTGCTTTTCAATGAAACCTTCCTCGCTCAGGCAGATTTGCAAAACCGGATAGCCACGCCGTTTCAAGCCATCGCCGACTCTCTCGTCATAGATTCTCAAGCCGCTATTCTCTCCGACTCAGAGTAAAATAGCGGCATGTCAAAAATCCTCATTGTTAGACGGACACTCCAATAAACGTTACGACCGACGAAAGACGATGGACGACAGACGACCATCGTCCTTCGTCTTTCGTCCATTTTCAAGAAATATGACCGAAAAAACCATCGTCGTCCTCGAAGGTGATCAAACCGGGCAAGAACTGCTCGAAGAATCGCTTCGCGTTCTCGACCCGGCCGTCACCGGCGTCCCGACTCTCTTTCAACGATTCGATCTCTCGCTTGGCAAACGACGCGCCACAAACAACGGCATTGTGCGCGAAGCCGCCGCCGCCATGCGCGCCGCCGGACTCGGACTCAAGGCCGCCACCGTCACGCCCGAAACCGGCGGCGACGTGGGCAGTCCCAATGCTATTCTGCGCGAAGAAATGGACGGCAAAGTGATTCTGCGCACCGGGCGCCGCATTCCGCACATGCGGCCGGTGGGCGGCGTGCATGCGCCTATCGCCGTCGTCCGCATGGCGGTGGATGACGCCTACGGCGCGAAGGAATGGCGCGAGAGCGCGGGCGGCGACGAGATCGCCTATCGCACCGAGCACATCAGCCGCGCCACTTGCCGCGCCGTCACCGAATTTGCTTTTCAATACGCCGAGAAGAACGGCTCGAAAGTTTTCGGCGGCCCCAAGTTCACCGTCAGCCAGGTGTACGAAGGCATGTTCAAAGAGGAAATGGACGCCGCCGCCAAACGCCACCCCGGCGTGCGCTACGACCCGCAGCTCATTGACGCCACCTATGCGTTGCTACTGCGAAACGACGGCGAAGCGCTGGTCATCCCCACGCTCAACCGCGACGGCGATTGCATTTCCGATCTCGTCCTGCAAATGTTCGGCTCGATTGCCGGATCGGAATCGCTGGTGCTGGCCTTTGACGAAACATCCACGCAAGTGCGCGCAGTGATGGCCGAAGCGCCGCACGGCACGGCGCCCAACTTGCAGGGCAAAAACGTCGCCAACCCGATGGCAATGATTCTTGCCGGAGCGGCGCTGCTCACCTACTTCAAGATGCCTGAAGCCGATCACGCCTCGCGCGCCATTTATGAATCGGTGTTTGAAGCGGTGTACGAAGGCGTCGCCACGTCCGATCTCGGCGGCCCGGCCTCCACCACCGAATTCACCGACGAAGTCATCCGCCGCGTGAGAACGAAACTGGAAGTGTGGAAATCGTTAGCATGATCTAGACATACCATCAATAACAGGACCTCCCATGCAAAAAAACTCTCCCATCGCCATTGCATTTGTCCTCCTCAGCCTGGCCGCTCTCTCCTGCAACGCCATTGCGGCATTGTCCTCGACGGCCACTTCCGTCGCGCCCACCCTTCCTCCAGCGGACGCCACATCGTCTCCCACGCGAAGCGTCCCAAACCCAACCGACGCGCCTCAACCCGGCTTCACCCCACCCGGCCCCACTGAAAACACACCACCGGACGAATCGATTCTGATCAGCATCGGCAACGGCTCATCCATCGTCAGCCTGCTCACAATCTCCGGCGCGTCCGACCCGACGTTTGAAAACAACCTGCTCGTGCAAATTCTCGACGAGGGCGGTAGTGTGATCGGCTCCGGCAATGCGCTCATTAGCGCCGACATCGGCCAGCGGGGGCCGTTTGCGGGAACGGTTGAATTCACCGCCCCCGCCGCTCCCGCCCATGGCCGCATCGTCGTTTCGTCTTCCAGCGCGCGCGACGGCCACCTCATTCATCTCTCGTCCGTTGAAGTTCAACTGTTGCCTTCCGGAACTACCGACATCAAACCCGCGCCTGAACATCCCGAAGCCATTGCCATCTTCGCCCCCGCCCTCTCCGACGTGATCAGCGGCGGCACGGTGCGCGTGCGCGGAATCTCCGGGCCGGCCTTCGAGCAAATGTTGAGCGTGAACGTGTTGGACGCAAACGGCGCGGTCGTGGGTAGTGGCACACTCACTATCCAAGCCGAAGCGGGCAAACCCGGAAAATTCGCGGGCGAAGTGTCGTATACTGTCACCGGCGAACAACCCGGATCGATTCAAGTGTTTGCCACTTCCGCGCGCGACGGCGGCATCATTCACCTTTCGTCGGTTGAAGTCACACTCCGACCGTGAGTCATTCCATCGTCACGCATCACGCCTGATGTTTCATTAGCTCATGTTGCGTACAAACAGATCTACCGCAGAGTCCGCAGAGTTGATTTTGCTGAAATTCTCGGCGTTCTCTGCGCTCTCGGCGGTAAAAGTGTGTAAGGCGACTCAGTAACTCAAAAGGAGAAAGCCCATGCTCCGCCCATCACGCCGCGCCCCGTTTTATAAAGACATCCCCGAGGAAAAGTGGACCGACTGGCGCTGGCAAATGTCCAACCGCCTCAACACCGTCGGCGAACTCGTCAACGTGCTGGAGCTGAACGAGAGCGAGCGCAAGGCGCTCGAAGCAAAAAACCTGTTTCGCGTTGACATCACGCCTTACTTCGCCTCGCTCATCGATCCCAACGATCCCCACGACCCCATCCGCGCGCAAGTGATCCCCACCGACCGCGAAATGGTTCCGTTCGCTTCCATGATGGAAGACTCGCTGGCCGAAGACCGCCACTCGCCCGTGCCAGGCCTCGTCCACCGCTACCCCGACCGGGTGTTGATGCTCGTCACCACCCAATGCGCTTCGTACTGCCGTTACTGCACGCGCTCGCGCATCGTCGGCGATCCGAGCCAGACGTTCTCCCGCAAAGACTTCGAAGCGCAGATTGATTACTTGCAGCGCACGCCGCAAGTGCGAGATGTTCTGCTTTCCGGCGGCGACCCCCTGGTGCTGGCGCCCAAACTGTTCGAGGAGATCATCAGCCGCCTGCGCGAAATTCCGCACGTCGAGATCGTCCGCATCGGTTCGCGCGTGCCGGTCTTTTTGCCCATGCGCATCACGCAAGAAATGTGCGACATGCTGGCGAAGTATCATCCGATCTGGATGAACATCCACGTCAACCACCCCAACGAAATCTCGCCGGAACTGGCCGCCGCCTGCGACCGGCTCACCCGCGCCGGAATCCCGTTGGGCAACCAGTCGGTGCTGCTGGCCGGAGTCAACGACTCGGTGCATATTCAACGCAACCTCGTTCACGAATTGGTCAAGATGCGCGTGCGGCCTTATTACCTCTATCAGTGCGATCTGGTTGAGGGCGCGGGGCATTTCCGCACCACGGTAGCAAAGGGAATTGAGATCATCGAAGGCCTGCGTGGGCACACCTCCGGTTACGCCGTGCCGCAATTCATCGTGGATGCCCCCGGCGGCGGCGGCAAGATTCCGGTCGGCCCCAATTACGTGATCTCACAAGCGCCGGGCAAAGTGGTGCTTCGCAACTACGAAGGCTTCATCACCACCTACACCGAGCCGGAAGATTACAACCCGCACGCGATTGAGGCCCTCGAAGCGCAAATCGAAAAACGGCTCGAACCCGGGCAAGAGGGCGTGCTGGGTTTGCTCGAAG
>CAYYCF010000209.1:0-4743 GCA_964470235.1 uncultured Anaerolineales bacterium
TTCCGCTGCGGCTTCTGCTACAACGAAGTGGTGATGAAGCGCACGTGGCGGCAGCACTCGGATCAGTTCATCCTCGATCAGCTTCAGTGGCTCAAAGACAATTACCGCATTGACGCCGTGGATTACGCCGACGACTATCTCTTTGGCCGCATCAAACCAATGCAGCGGCTGGTGGAAAAAGTGGGGATGCCCTGGAGCGGGCAGGTGCGGGTGCAACTGCTCTCGCCGGAATTCGTCCAGTGGATGAACGACACCGGATGCCAGTGGGTGAACATCGGCGCGGAGTCCGGCTCGCAAGCCGTGCTGGACAACATGCACAAAGATCAAAAGGCGTGGCAGATCGAGTGGGGCATGCGCAATCTTACGACGGGCGCGGCGCACATCGAAGCCAACTTGTCGTTCATCATCGGCCTGCCGGGCGAAAAGGGCGAAGACACGAAAGTGACCATGCGCTTGATCGAAACGCTGTGCGATCTGTCGTCGAACGTGCGGTGCTCGGTGTGCGTGTACATGCCGTACCCCGGCACGCCGCTCTGGCCGCAGGCGCTGGCGCAGGGCTACGCGCCGCCGCCGACTCAAGAAGGCTGGTGCGAATTCGATCTCAATCGCGGCAACACGCCGTGGATGGACGACATCGAGGCGCAAGTGATGAGCGAGATCAACGACATCCTATTTGTCGGGCGCTCCAAAGGGCATTGGATCCTTGCGCCGTATTACGCGCTGCTGCGCTGGCGGTGGCGGCATCGCTACTTCAAGCATTATTGGGAGGGGGCCATCAAGAAATCCATTGCCAACTCGCCGTTGCGACGATTGCTCGCGCTTCTCATCGAGCGCCTGGTGGACTTCAACCGCATCACCCACAAGGGCCCGGCGGCCGAGGCCGGTGGGCTGGCGGGAGATTAAGTAACTCACGGTACCCACAGAAACACATTTGCCGCAAAGTACGCTGAGATCGCAGAGTTAACTTTTCTGAAATTCTCTGCGGTCTCTGCGCTCTCAGCAGTAAAAGCGCGTAAGGTGAGCAAGTAAGGTATCGGGGATTGAGGATGTATCCGGACCGAGCCTAAGACGAAATGCGGGCGCGGATTGCACGAGAGCGTTCAACGCCGCCAAATGGCCGGGGATCATTTCCCGATCCCATTGCTCGACGGCGTGCGGCAGAATCATTCTAAGCGCCTCGGGTTGGCTGATCGGTTCGACGGCGTGGTCGGCGCGAGACTCGATGCGCGGGAAAAAGATCACGGCGGCGGGCGCGCGGTCAATCCAAACGTCCGGCCAAATGCTCTCGGCGGCTATGACAATCTTACGCCTTTCGGCGGCAGACGTTACCAGGCGCGACGTTTTTTCAAACCGTGTCAGCGTATCCTGGAATGCGGCGAGCAGTCCAGGGTAACTTAACACTTCAGCCGACTCGTTGATGATCGGCGAATCGTTTGAAAGCAATTTCCATCCGGCGTTCAGCAAAGCCATGCCGGTTGTCGTCTTGCCCGCGCCGACATTTCCGACGAGTAATACCGCCCCCCTCTCCCGTCGCGGCGCTTCCGCGGCGGAACTAGCCGTACTTGAAGCAGCGCGACGGGAGAGGGGCTGGGGGTGAGGGTCGGGGGGTGAACCGGCAAACGCATGAATCAAAAACATCCCGCGCCGCCGCAGATGTGGCGAGAGTCCGATGGCGAGCAGGTCTTCAAACACGCCATAGGTTTCCAGCGCAGCCCTAACCAGCGCGCCTTGGGTTCTGCCGTTGGCCAGGTTGAGTCGCAATTGGCCGAAGCGCGGAAAGTGGCCGATGGCGGTGTCGCCGTCCAGAAAATATTCGAGCAGATCGCCCTGGCGAAAGTCGGGCTGTCCAGAGGGGCGGGGCGGAACTTCAGTCGCCATAGTCAACGTGCAAGTAATATCCGGTGGCGCATGGCTTGAGGGGCGCGATGCAAACGTTCTCTGCCAATGATCTCTTAGCGCGTCGTCATTCGTCGCGCCTTCAATGACGAGGCCGTGAAAATCCCAAAACATGGGCGCGAGTATAACACGCCGAAAATTCTAATACCCGGAGTGAAGGAATGGACGCAACGACCCGACTGAGCCGCAGCCCGAACGCCACGTTTCAAATCGTGGCCGACGAGGCGATCCTGATCCGTCTCGACACTGGCACCTATTTTTCGCTCAACAAAATCGGCACGGAGTTTTGGAACATGCTTGACGGCGCGCAGACCATCGCCCGACACGCGGCAACGATTGCCAAGAAATATGATGTTGAAGAAGCCGTAGTGACTACCGACTTGTTAGAGTTAGCGGCAAAAATGGCGGCGGACAAACTTGTGGATGGGGCGTGACGCCGCCGCTTCAATGGCCCCCCGTCTCCGCCACCTCTGGCTTGCTCTGCGCGCGCTGCCGATGCTGATCGTCAGCCCGCCACGGCGCGCTCTTTTCAGAGAAATGCAAACCTTCATCCGCGCTCTGCCGGCCGCGCTCAAAGCGCCCTGGCCCGAGGCGCTGGCGCGGTTGACACCGGCGCACCGTGAGGCGGTTTCGGGCATGAGTGCGGATTTCGTGGGAGCGGATTCTATCCGCGATATGTCCGACCTCACCGCTCTCCTTGACCGTCGTTCTTCGCTCGGACTCTGCCTGCGCCGTTCTCTTGTGCGCTTCCATTATTTGCGCCGGGCCGGCCTGCCGGTGACTCTGAAATTCGGCGCGAAGTTTGTGGCCGGAAAACCGGATCGCGAAATAACCGGCCATGCTTGGTTGACGTTGGACGACGCGCCCTACCACGAGGCAGACGAAAATTGGAAGGGGTTTGTCGTGATGTTGTCCTTTCCGCAGAACTGAGACCGACGCGGTCTTCAAGACCGCGCCGATCTGCTATATGACGAGGAGAATACCTGTGAACCGAATCGCAACCACGGCTCTTACGTATGGCTTTGTTTTGGCCGCGTGCACAACGGCCACTCAAGCGCCGCCAACCGTTGTGGTGATCCTGCCGCCGCCAGCGGTGCAACAGCCTACTGTGCCGCCTCCGGCCACCGAGCCGCCCACCCCCGCGCCAACCGTTCCCGGCTCCAGCCCCGTTCCCACGGAGGCCGCAACGGCAACGGCAGCGGCCTCGCCCACGCCGGGGATTGCCTA
Organism: uncultured Anaerolineales bacterium; assembly: GCA_964470235.1. Classification (GTDB taxonomy): domain Bacteria; phylum Chloroflexota; class Anaerolineae; order Anaerolineales; family VGOW01; genus VGOW01. The sequence continues at coordinate 3,124 of CAYYCF010000209.1, forward strand.
TATGACCTTTCAGGATTTCGCTATCCTGCCGAGTCAAATCACGATCAAGGCCGGAACGAAGATCGTGTTCCTGATCAAGAGCGCCTCCGGCACTTGCCACGAACCGTATAGCTCTTTCCCGGACAACACCAATCTCTCCGGCCTCTTTGATTCGGGCGCGCTGCGCGACGGCGCATCGTACGCCTATACCTTCGCGCAAGCAGGCACTTACACCGTGCGCTGTGGTTGCCATCCAGACATCATGGTCTCTACTGTCGAAGTTACACCCTAATTCCAGAAAGCAGTAGGCAGTTGGCACGCGAAGCGAGCGGAGAGCTGCCCGCTTCGCGTGCCCACTGACCACTGCCTACTAATCATGTGCGGCATCTTCGGCGTTGTCGGCTTGTCTCTATCGCCAGCGGAGATTCGGCGGTCCAACGGTCTCCTCGTTCATCGCGGCCCGGACGATTCGGGCGAGTACATCGGCCAGGGCGTGGCAATGGCGGCGCGCCGTTTGAGCATCATCGATCTCGCCGACGGGCATCAACCGTTGTGCAACGAAGACGGGACGATCTGGTTGGTTTACAACGGCGAAGTGTATAACGCGCCCGCCCTACGCGTTGAACTGGAAACGTCCGGCCACGTCTTCAAAACACATACCGACACGGAAACCATCATCCACGCGTACGAGCAGTGGGGCGATGACGCCGTCTCGCGTTTGCGCGGCATGTTTGCCTTTGCGGTGTGGGATGAGCGCCGAAGCCGGTTGTTGCTGGCGCGCGATCGGTTCGGCGTCAAGCCGCTGTATTACGCCCAAACAAATGGCGGCTTCGCCTTCGCCTCGGAGGTGCGCCCGATTCTTGCCGCCCTGCCTGGTTCGACGCCTCGCGCCGATTTGCAGGCCCTGCGCCAACTTTTCGCGCTCGGCTTCATTCCCTCTCCGCTCACGGCGTTTGCAGGTGTGCTTAAACTCCCTGCCGCGCACATGTTGGTCTTCGGCGCGCGTGACAGTCAAATCACCCTTCGCCGCTATTGGCAGTTGCGTTACCCGCCTAACGGGGAACACACGCAAATTGACTTGCCCGCCGCCGCCGACGAATTTGTGGCTCAACTACGCGCGGCGGTGGACGCCTGGCGCTTGAGCGACGTGCCGATCGGCTCGCTGTTGAGCGGCGGCGTCGACTCGGCTTCGCTGGCCGCGCTGCTCTCCGAGATCGGCGGCGGGCAGATTCACACCTTCACCATCGGCTTCACGGCGGCGACTCACGACGAATCCGCGCTGGCGCGCGAAACGGCCCGCGCCATAGGAAGCCATCATCACGAGCTTACTTTTTCCGCTTCCGAATTTGATCTTCTGCCGCAGGTCGTGCGCCGTCTCGAAGAGCCGCAATGCTCGGCGACCAGCGCGCCAATTTTTGCGCTGTACAAAGCGTGCCACGAGGCAGGCTTCAAAGTGATCATGACCGGCGAAGGTGCGGATGAATTGTTGGGCGGCTACCACTGGTTCGACGGCGACCGCCGTGTGCGCCCGTACTTGCATCTGCCCCGACCCTTGCGCGCGCTCCTCGGCCGCGCGCCCCTTCCGGCCTCCGCCGCCGCGCGCCGCGTCCTCGAACACGGCACGCTCGATCCGGTTCAACG
>CAYYCF010000210.1:0-1251 GCA_964470235.1 uncultured Anaerolineales bacterium
TGGCAGACGCGGTCGCGTGGGCATTCTGGCAGGAACGCCGCCGGGCCGAAACTGCAAAGCATCTATTTGCCGTAGTGCAGAGGCGCGTTGTTTCCGTGAGGCAATACGCGGGGAAAAAGAAAAGATAGCGAGCGCCGTCGCCCAGGAATTTCTCCGGCTTGTACGTGTCCATTTACGGGCACATCCCAACCTCCTCAGAAGTTGGGGCTCTCACCCGGCGAGCGTCCTCTCTTCCGAAAGGCGAACCCGCCGAGTTCTGGGCCGGGGGCAACGAATGCCCTACCTACGACTGACTTACTTTCTCGCTATCCTCAGAAAGCAGTATAACTATTTCGAATACAGGTGTCAATGCCTAAACTTGCTTCTTTGTCACAAGCCATCTCCTCCCACGTCTACGATGGCGATCTGGTTTACGCCGCCGGGTTCACGCACCTCATCCCCTTCGCCGCCGCGCACGAGATCATCCGCCAGGGGAAGAGGAATCTCACGCTCGCCCGCGCCACGCCGGACATTATTTACGATCAACTGGTTGCTGCCGGCTGTGCCCGCAAGCTGATCTTTTCGTATTCCGGCAACCCCGGCGTCGGCTCACTGCGAATCATCCGCGCCGCAATGGAAGCCGGGCGGCTGGAGTATGAAGAGTATTCGCACTTCGCCATGATCACGCGCCTCACCGCCGGAGCGGCCGGCTTGCCATTCCTGCCGATGAAGTCCGTCGGCACGGATGATCTGGTGAAAGCCAATCCGCAGTATCGCACCATCGCCGATCCCTACAGCGGCGAAACGCTGAACACCGTTCCCGCCCTCAACCCGGACGTGGCGATCATTCACGCTCAACGGGCGTGCGCCAACGGCGATACACAGATTTGGGGAATCATCGGCGAGCAGAAGGAAGCCGCCTTCGCCGCCAAACGCGTCATCGTCACCGCCGAAGAAATCGTGGACGGAGCCGTCATCCGCGCCGACCCCAACCGCACCATCCTCCCCGGCCTCATCGTCAGCGCCGTGTGCCACGTTCCCTATTGCGCCCATCCCTCGTACGCGCAAGGCTTTTATGATCGCGACAATCCGTTCTATCTTGAGTGGGATAAGGTTTCGTCAAACCCTGACGACGTAAAACGCTGGCTCGCCGAGTGGGTGTACGGCGTGAAGGACCGCGCCGAGTATTGGAACAAACTGGGCGGCAAGACTCATGCGCGGTTGAAAGTGAAGCCGAAGCTCAGCGGACAGGTCAATTATGGAGAATATTGA
>CAYYCF010000210.1:1351-4731 GCA_964470235.1 uncultured Anaerolineales bacterium
TGATCCCTTTTGATGACTTCGGCGGCTCCGGCCCGCTCCTCCACTTCGCCCACGCCAACGGCTACCCGCCGCGCACCTACACGCCCCTCATCGAAACATTCACCCCGCGCTATCACCTCATCGCCATGCGCGCGCGCCCGTTGTGGCCAGGCTCATCGCCGGACGAGATAAAAAGCTGGTGGCCGTTTGTGGATGACCTGATCCAATTTCTCGACGAGCGCGCTGAAAAGAATGTGATCGGCGTCGGCCACTCGCTAGGGGCGGCCACCACGCTGGCCGCCGCCCTGCGCCGGCCCGATTTGTTCCGCGCCGTCGTCCTGATTGATCCGGTGCTGTTGCGGCCCCGGCTGCAGTTTTTTTGGAGTCCGTCGCAAAACCTGGGGCTGGCGCACCTAGTGCATCCACTCATTCCGGGCACCGCGCGGCGTCGGCGCGTGTTTGAAAACGTCGAGGCGATGTTCGAGAACTATCGCCGCAAATCCATTTTCAGGCGGATTGATGATCGCGGCTTGCGGGCGTACATCGAGGCCTTGGCCCGCCCGCGCCCCGACGGCCAAGTGGAACTGGCGTATTCGCCCGAATGGGAGACCAAGATTTACGAAACCGGCCCGATCAATTTTTGGGAGCAGTTGCCCGAACTGCGTCCGCCGCTGTTGATCGTGCGCGGCGGGGACACCGACACGTTTTGGCCCGGCGCGGCGCGCAGAGTGCAGCGGCATCTGCCGTGCGCGGTCATTCATACGGTGGCGGGAGCGACCCATCTCGTGCCAATGGAAAAGCCGCGAGAGGTGGGAGAAGTGATAGAATCGTTTCTGAAAGAGGTCGTCGCCAGTGAAACCCAGCATGGAAACATCCCCGTTGGCTAACGGCCTGCCTGCCGACTCGCAATGGCTTTTCCCGGAACACAACTTCGCGACGATGAGTCCGGCACGGTTTGCGCCGGTTATCATTGAGCGCATCTTGGAGCGCGGCAGCGCGCCGCAGATTCGCTGGCTGCTAGGCTGCTACGGGCAGAGGCCGGTGGCCGCTTGGGTGAGGCAGTACGGCTATCGCCGCTTGTCCCACAAAGTATTCGAATACTGGCGATGGGTGTTCGGCATTAAACGATTCCACAAGCCGCCGTGAGAGAGGATATCGCCATAGGATTACAGCCTCCATGAATACTAATAAAGCTACGAATCGCAAAGCCGCGATCCCGAAGTCGCTTGCTCCCCACTTTCAGGAATTTAGTTTGAGAAAACTGAATGTCCAACGTGATGCGCTGGTAATTGTGCAGCGAACGTTGGAGCATGGCGACTTGGCCGAATTACGATGGCTCTTCGAGACTTACGGACGTTCGGCAATAAGTGAATTCGTGCAGCAGCGAGGGGAGAACTGGTTGTCGCGCCGCGCGTTCTACTTTTGGCGGCGGTATTTCAAGCTCAAAAGTTGGAAACGCGCCCCCAACCGTCACCTACGGGAGCAACTATGGCCGTTCTAAACCCATTTCCTCATTGGGAAGCTTTAACGCCGGATACCCGACAGGCTTTCAAGCGCGCTTCTGAATTACCCTTCATACCCGAATTTTTTCTAGCGGGCGGCACCGGTTTGGCGATTCATATCGGCCATCGCTATTCCGTCGATCTTGATTTTTTTTCTCAAGACTATGAGGTAGATGACAATGTCCGTCAGGCCGTAAAAGATAAATTTGCCGATAATACGTTGATCGTAAGGAACGACGCAAACAACACTTTTGTTTGCGAGTGGCGACAGATAGGTGTCAGTTTCTTTCGCCTTCAACCGTATCCGCTGGTAAGACCGGCGATTGAAGTGGAGGGTATCAGACTTGCCAGCATTGAAGACATTGGCGCCATGAAGTTGGCCGCCCTCGTTGGCCGCGCGACGCGCAAAGATTTGGTGGATTTGTATTTTATTCTTAAGCAAGTGCCGATAGCGCAGCTCTACGAAGTCGCCGCGCAGAAATATGCGGGGGTACGTGATTTTGCTATCACTTCGCGGCGCGGGTTGGGGTATACCCGCGATGCCGAGGAAACGCCGATGCCTCGAATGATAAAGAAAGTGAAATGGGAAACGATCAAAGAATTCCTTGAGCAACAGGCTTATGAAGCGACTCGGCAGCAGGTAGAGCGGTTGTGGCAATAACCTATTCCCCCTCCGAGCTCATGACCGTCAACGCCGCCCGCCTTTTGCGCGACGGCGACGTGGTGTTCGTGGGCGTCGGCCTGCCGAACCTGGCCTGCAACCTGGCGCGCCGCACTCATGCGCCGAATTTGACACTGGTGTACGAAGCCGGAGTCGTCGGCGCGCAGCCGGCGCGGTTGCCGCTCTCTATTGGCGATCCGTCGCTCGTCTCGGGCGCGGCCAGCGTTTGCTCCATGTACGAAATCTTCGCCTTCTATTTGCAGCGCGGGCTGATTGACGTCGGCTTCCTCGGCGGGGCGCAGATCGATCGCTACGGCAACGTGAACGCCACGGTGATTGGCGATTACGCGCACCCCAAAGTGCGCCTGCCCGGCTCCGGCGGCAGCGCCGAGATCGCGGCTTGGGCCGATCGCACGTATCTGATCACGCCGCATCAAAAGCGGCGCTTCCCTGAAAAGTGCGATTTTGTGACGGGCGCGGGTTTCCTCGCCGGCGGCGGCGCGCGTGAGGCCGCCGGAATCATCGGGCGCGGGCCGCAAGCCGTGGTCACCGATATCGGACTTCTCGAACCCGATTCCAACGGCGAACTGATTCTCGCCGCGCTTCATCCAGGACGCACGATTGAGGAGGCGAAAGCCAACACCGGATGGACGCTCAGAGTCGCCGATCCATTGCGGCAGACGGAGCCGCCGTCGGAGAGCGAAATGGCCTTATTAAGTGAACTCGATCCACAGGAAATTTATTTGAAGGGTGCGGCCTAGGAGAAATGTCGGCCTGTCGGCGCGGTGTAGAAGCGCAAAGCCCATTTGTCGGTCAAGCCGGGTTTTGTCATATTCCGCTGGTTGACGAATCGGAGAGTTGTTGTAGAATCGAATCTCAAGCGCGGGTGTGCCGCGTGACAAGCCCTCGATCCATTAGACGAGGGCGTCCTATTCATGAAGGAGGAGAGAAAATGAAAGGTAACAAACTGTTTTACACGCTGAGTATTGTCGTCATTGCGGCGATGGTGCTCGCGGCCTGCGGCGGCGCAGCCACGCTTCCGCCGCTGCAGCCGAACGCCGGCGCGACGAAAGCCGCCGCCGACCTCGCCGCCACGCAGGCCGCCGCGGCCGCCGCCCCGGTCGAACCGGCCGGATGCGCCGAAGCCGCCGGCACCGGCCCGATCGAATTCCCCTCGGGTGGTAAGTCGGTGACCGGCGCCTGGGATCAGGAGCCCGACAGCATCGTGCCCTACTTCA
>CAYYCF010000211.1:0-4658 GCA_964470235.1 uncultured Anaerolineales bacterium
TCACCAAATTTGTGGAAGGGGCGTGGATCGTCGTCGTGCTGGTGCCGACTCTGGTGGTCATCTTTTTCCGGATTCACCACCATTATCATGATGTCGCCAAAAGCCTGTCGCTGGATTCCTTCGGCGCGCCGCCGCGCGTGCGCCGAAACCGCGTGCTGCTGCTCATCGGCGGCGTGCATCGCGGCGTGATCCACGCCCTGCGTTACGCGCGCTCGATCTCCGACGACATCACCGCCGTGCACGTGGCCGCCGATCCGGTGGCGGCAGAGAAGATTCAAGAGAAATGGGCCACGTGGGGCGACGGCGTCCGTCTGCACGTCATTCCATCCCCGTACCGGCGGCTCTTCAAGCCGCTCACGGACTACATTGGAGAAATGGCGAGCGAGCGTCAACCTCACGAAATGCTCACCATTGTCGTGCCGCAATTTGTGCCGGCCCACGCCTGGCAGAACATTTTGCACATGAATACCGCACTCATCCTGCGCGGGCTGTTGCTGCAAACACGCGACATCGTGGTGATGGAAGTGCCCTACTTGTTAGGGGACGAAGAATGACCGTCACCACCCAAAAAGGCGGGCCGTTGGAAGGGTTGAAAACGTGGCTCATCGGGCCGCGCCTGCACACCGCCGACGCGCCGCACCAGACTATCGGCAAAGCCATCGGGCTGGCCGTGTTCGCGTCGGACGCGTTGTCCTCCACGGCCTATGCCACCGACGAAATCTTGTTTGTGCTGGTGCTGGCCGGAACGGGCGCCCTTACTTTCTCCCTGCCGATAGCTATTGCCATTATTGTTTTGCTGGCTATCGTCACCATTTCATACGAACAAACCATCCATGCCTATCCTGGCGGCGGCGGCGCGTACATTGTCGCCCGCGACAACTTGGGCGAAGTTCCGGCGCAGATCGCCGGGGCGGCCTTGCTCACCGATTACATTCTCACCGTCGCCGTTTCAATTTCGTCAGGCGTGGCCCAAATCACTTCGGCCTTCCCGGCGCTGTACGATTTGCGGGTCGTCATCGCTCTGTCACTCGTGGCGTTCATGATGATGGTGAATCTGCGCGGAGTCAAAGAGTCCGGGCGGGCGTTTGCCATCCCCACCTATTTTTTCCTCGCCGCTACCCTGTTCACCGTCGCCGTCGGCTTCTTCCGCTACTTCACCGGCACGCTGGATCAAGTCACCGGCGTGGAGACAATTCAGGAGTCGGCTCAGGGACTCTCGGCATTCTTGATTCTGCGCGCGTTCTCCAGCGGTTGCGCCGCCCTCACCGGAGTAGAAGCGATCAGCAACGGCATCCCGGCGTTCAAAGAGCCAAAGAGCCGCAACGCCGGTATCACGCTAGTCTGGATGAGCGCGATACTGTCCATCATGTTCTTCAGTGTGACATTTCTGGCGCGCCACATTGGGGCGCTCCCCTCGCACACGGAAACGGTGTTCTCACAGTTGGGGCGCGTGATCTACGGCGACGACACCCTGCCGTATTTGATCTTGCTCGGTTCGACAACTTTGATCTTGATCATGGCCGCCAACACCTCCTTTGCCGACTTTCCGCGCTTGAGCGCCCTGCAAGCTGCCGACGGCTTCCTGCCCAAGCAGTTGACCTATCGCGGCAGTCGGCTGGTGTTCACGTACGGCATTGTGACCCTGGCCGGTTTTGCCTCCCTGCTCATTGTCATCTTCGGCGCCAAGACAAATTCCCTCATCCCCCTGTATGCCATCGGCGTCTTTCTTTCATTCACGTTGTCGCAAGCAGGCATGGCGGTGCGCTGGTGGAAAAGCGGCCGGCTCCAGCCCGGCGAAGAACAAAAGCAAATTGCCTCCGTTCTGCATTTTGATCCGACGTGGAAACTGAAATTGATCGTCAACGGATTCGGCTCGGTCAGCACCGCCGTCGTGATGGTAATTTTTGCCGTGACCAAATTTGTGAACGGCGCGTGGGTGGTGGTCATCCTCATCCCGACTCTGGTGCTATTCTTTTTGCGAATCCATCATCACTACAGAGAGCTGGCCGCCGAACTGTCGCTGGACTCATTCGGCACGCCGCCGCGCCTCAAGCGGCACCGCGTCCTTGTTCCCATCGGCGGCGTGCATCGCGGCACGCTCCTCGCCCTGCATTACGCCCACGCCGTCTCCAACGACGTCACCGCCGTCTACGTGGCTGTGGACCCGGCCGAAGAACGGAAATTGCGCGACAAGTGGGACACCTGGGGCGACGGCGTCCGCCTGCACGTCATCCATTCGCCGTACCGCCTGTTGTACGAGCCGCTTCTGGAATACATTCAGATGATCGCCCGTCAACGCCAGTCGAATGAAATCCTCACCGTCGTCGTGCCGGAGTTCGTTCCGGCAAAATGGTGGCATAATCTACTCCACATGCAGACCGCCCTGCTTCTACAAATCGGCCTGCTGGGACTCAAAGATATTGTTATTACCGAAGTACCTTATCACGTCGGCAAAGAATAAGTTGAGAGCATCCATGGAAAAAACAAACACTGCTGAACACATTGTTATTGTCGGTTGTGGGCGCGTGGGCGTGGAGCTGGCATTGTCCATCTCGCACCAGGGACACAACGTCACCATCGTAGACCCCAAAGAACAGGCCTTCGATCGGTTGGGGCCGGACTTCCGGGGCCGCACGGTGCGCGGCGAAGCGTTTGACCCCGAGGTGCTCAAGCGCGCCGGGTTGGACACGGCGCACGGCTTCGCCGCCGTCACCTCGTCCGACAGCGTCAACATCGTCACGGCCAGGGTGGCCCGCGATTACTTTCACGTCCGGCAGGTCGTCGCGCGGGTGTACTATCCGCGCCGCACGCCGATCTACGAGAAACTCGGTTTGCAAACGGTGGCCTCGTCGTCGTGGGGCGCGCAGCGCATCGAGCAGTTATTGCTTCACCCAGGCATCCAAAGCGTGTGCTCGGCCGGAAACGGCGAAGTTCAGGTTTATGAATTGATCGTCACGGGCGCTTGGAACGGACGCCGATTGGCCGATTTGATTCCCGTGGGTGAAGCCGTCGCCGTCGCCGTCACGCGCGGCGGCAAGGCCACGCTACCCACAGCCGACATCGTCCTGCAGACTCAAGACGTTCTTCACGTGGGCGCAACGACGCCGGGCATGATGCGCCTGCGCCGCAGTCTGGGCGCGAATGGAGAGGAGTAACTATGTTTGTAATCATCGTCGGCGGCGGCCGCACCGGCTCGCATCTGGCATCACTCCTGTTGGCGCAAGGGCACGAAGTGCGGTTGGTCGAGTCGCGGCCGGATACGCTCGCCAATCTGCATCAAGAACTCCCGACTGAAATCATCTTCGAGGGCGACGGCACCGATCCCAAAACTCTGGAGGCCGTGGGCATCCAACGGGCGCAAGTGCTGGCCGCCGTCACCGCCGACGACGCCGATAACCTGGTGGTCTGCGCCCTGGCGCGAGAAGTGTACGGCGTCGGCCGCATCATCAGCCGCATCAACAATCCCAGGCACGAGTGGCTGTTCAGCAAAGACATGGGCATTGACGTGGCCCTCAATCAAGCCGACTTCATGGCTAAACTGATCGAGGAAGAAATGTCGCTCGGCGACATGATGATTATGCAAAAACTCCGCCGGGGACAATACTTGCTGGTGGAAGAGAAAATTTTCCCGGGCGCGCACGCCGTCGGCATAATGATCAAAGACCTCAACCTGCCCGACAACTGCACTATCTCCGGCATACTGCGCCACGGCAAGATGGTTTTGCCGCGCGGCACTACCGCACTCGAAGAAGGCGACGAAGTGCTGGCGCTGGTGGATGATAGCGCCCGGGCCACGCTGGCGATGCTGTTAGGGCGACCGACTGATTTCAAATAGGCAGAACAAGTCACGGGGAAATTCGAAACCACAGATTTCAACGATTACACAGATTGCAGGAACATCATCAGTGAAATCCGTGTAATCTGTGGTTACATTCCTATGAACACCGACCCTGACCCTGACGAACCTTACGCGCCCCTGGACAATACAGGCCGCTGAGCCGCGCCGCATCTCACCCGTTGTTCCGCACTCCCTGCGCGCCCCGACTCTCAGGCCGGGGCGCGATTCTTTAAACTCAAGGAGACAGTGATGGAACAACTGTTGATCGATCAAACCCTGGAGCGCATCCGCGCCGCGCTCGAATCAGGCAAGGTGGACGAGGCCATCGCCCAACTGACCACCCTGCACCCCGCCGATCAAGCCGAGGCCTTCGCCGACCTGGAGCCGGACGATCAGGCCGAGGTTCTCCCCCGCCTCGAAGCCGAAGACGCCGCCGATCTGCTCGAACAACTTGAAGACGAGGACGCCCGCGAGGCCGCCACCTTCCTCGCGCCCGATCAACTGGCCGACGTGTTGGACGAAATGGAACCGGACGAGGCCGCCGACGTGCTGGGCGACCTCTCCCCCGACCACGCCGCCACCGTCATCGCCCGGATGGACGCCGGGCAAGCCGAGGACGTCGTCCCACTGCTCGCCTACGAGGACGACACCGCCGGCGGCTTGATGACGTCCGACATTCCCCACCTGCGGCGGCAGATGACTTGCCAGCAGGCCATCGAACACCTGCGCCTGATTCACCCGGAGACCGAAACACCCTACTATCTCTACGTCGTGGATCGCAACGCCAAACTCATCGGCATCGTCGGCTTGCGCGATCTCA
>CAYYCF010000212.1:0-4632 GCA_964470235.1 uncultured Anaerolineales bacterium
CACTTGCCCGCGCCTGTCCACGATGAAGGCGTAGCGAACGTCGGCATTGTTGGCCCGCGTCTCCCGCAGTAACTGGTGAAGCGCGTACAGATCGTTGACGAGGATCAGATCGGTCGAGCGCGCCGCAAGATCGCGAGTGACGGAGATCGCCTGTTCTTCCAATTGCGCGTCCATGGTGCGTGTCAACGTGGCCCGCACTTGCATCGTGACGCCCAACCCCATGAGCGCCACCAGGCCCAGCACAATGCCGAGAATTTTAGTGCGCACGCTGACCGCGCCGGCGATGGACCAGAAACGGTTAAACCCACCTTGGAGGAACTGCGGCTTCATGGCGAAAAAAACTACGGCGACACCGGTCCGACCGCCGCCACCAGATCGCGCACGGAGGCGTAAGCGCTGTCGTCAATTCGAACGAATCGTTCCACGCCGATGGCTTCCAGCCCTTTTCGCCCTTCGGCGTCGTCGTCCATGTTGAGCAACGCACTCTGCAATTCGGCTTTGAGTTGAGGGCGTATGCCCGGGCCGACGACGACGGGCGGAATGCCAAACGGCGGCGAGCGGTGGATGATTTGGATTCTTTCGGCGAGAGAAGGATCGCGGGCAACGGCGAAGTCGTAAACCAAGCTGTCCACCGCCGCGCCGTCGGCCAGCCCGTCGGCGACGGCGTGGATGGCGTCGTCGTGGCTGTAAGTGAAGAAAGTGCGGGCGAAGAATTGGTCGGGCGCACCGCCCAGCTGCTGGACGAGAAACGTCGGATAAAGCCGGCCGGTGTTGGACATGGGATCGGTGAAAGCGAAAACTTTACCCCGCAGATCGGCCATGCCCTGCGCCGCGCTGTCTTTGGGAACGATGAGCAAAGAGTAGTATACCGCTTCGCCGTTCACTTGCGGCGCGGCCAGCAATTCCATTCCAAATCTCTCGCGCCCGTCCACGTAGGCGCTGGTGCAGACGAAAGCCACATCCACGAAGCCGCTCTCGATCAAATCGTTGACTTCGGCATACGTGCGGCGCTGGACCAATTCGACGGGTCGGCCTAGCTTGTCACTCAAATAACCCAGCAGAGGCTGGTAACTTTCCGCCGTGCCTTTGGGCGAGATGACGGCAGCCACTGCCACGCGCAACGGCACGACCTCACCCGGCGAACTGGCGGGCAGGGGTTGAAGGTCGGAGAGGTTGATCACCGGCGCAGTAGATTCCTGTGGAAAGCCACAGCCGGTGAGGAGAAGGAGGATAACGAGCGGGATTAATGGGCGCATTTATCACTCATCATAACCCGCACAACTCCTTCAGCGCAAATGAGGATGTCACGTAAGCAGGATGACCCTTGTCATTCAGAAACGCGAATGGCGGCCTAATGATGGCCGCTGTGCTCTTCCTGCTTCTTGCCGACGTACTTCTCCGGTTCTTTGTCAAACGATTTCTTGCAGCCGGCCGAGCAGAAATAATACGTCTGCCCTTTGTATTCGGATTTGCCGGCCGCCGTCTTCTCGTCTACATCCATACCGCACACCGGGTCTTTTGCCATTGCGTTTCACCTCCCTTCATCGAAAGAATACGGCGTAAATCAACACGCCGAGTATTGCCAACAGCACCAGCAGAATGCCTTGCCCAATAGGGTTGGACATCATCATCGCCGTGCCGTGCATCATGCCCATTGTTCCCGCGCCGCCGGCAAACATCAAGTCGAGGACGAAAAGCACGACGACGACCCCCAGTCCAATCAGAAGTACAGTGACGATGTTCATTGGTATTTCCCTTCCTTGACGATCTTCCACCCGCACGCGCCCCAGCAGATCGCCATCGCGACGATCAACAACACGAGCGCAACGATTCCCGCTGCTTTCAATCCGAAGAATGGGACGACGACGAGCGCGACCAGCGGCAGGCTGCACAGCCACAATACAAGCGCCAACAGCATTTCGTCTGAGTGAAAGCCGAGCCGATCAGATATCTCATTCGTGGGACAAGTTGCCAGTGGTCAGTCAACCTGAAAACGATGGGTTCGGGCGGCAGTTGCACTGCCGCCCGCCGCAGTGCAACTGCGGCAGGAACTCATCAAATTCAACTTGACGCTCCACTAACCTGTCCCTTCTTGACTCGCGATGTGACGAGGGGCATAGAGACGATCAAACTGAGCAGCCCCACCCATACCGCGCCGCCGATCTTTGCCACCGGCGGATAGCCCCCGACGAGACTGGCCGCCAGAAAAAAGAGCAGCGCCGCGCCGATGGCAATCGGCAGATAGATCAGCGCGCTCTTGCGGGCAACTTCCTTTCCCACTTGTTCGTGTTCCATTCTGCTTTCCTCATTCACCGCAGAGCGCGCGGAGTGCGCTGAGATTCAATAGGCTTCACTGCGCTCTCAGCGTTCTCTGCGGTTAAATTTCCCAACTACTCAGTCCCCACTGGCCGCCGCGGCCAACTGCGGCTGCGCCTGTCCTCTGCCCGTCTGCGCTTTATCTTCTCGCCAGGCCGACGGCTTGAACCCTTTGAGCAGCAGCGTGTTGAGCGTCACCGTCACCGAGCTGATGGCCATCAACAGCCCCGCCAGTTCCGGGCTGATGATCACCGAGACGAATGGATAGAACAGCCCCGCGCCCAGCGGGATGCCCAGCGTGTTGTAAACGAAGGCCCAGAACAGATTTTGCCTGACCTTTCGCATCGTGGCTTTGGCAACTTCCAGAGTCACCACCACGTCGCGGATGTCGTCTTTGATCAAGATCACGTCGCCGGTTTCTTTGGCCACGTCCGTGCCGGACCCAATCGCCATGCCCACCTCGGCCTGCGCCAGCGCGGGCGCGTCGTTCACCCCGTCGCCCACCATTGCGACGGCGGACGACCGACGCCGGACGACGGATGCCCTGAGGCCTGTCGTCTGTCGTCCATCGTCTGTCGTCAAACTTTGCAGCCGTTTGATTTCCTCCGCCTTATCCTGCGGCAGCACTTCGGCCAGCACACGATCAATACCCACTTGTTTTGCGATAGCTTCCGCCGTGCGGCGGTTGTCGCCGGTGATCATCGCCACTTCCAATCCCATCTTGTGCAAACGGCGAATCGCTTCCGCCGAATGTTCTTTCAACGTGTCGGCCACGGCGATCAAACCGGCGGCTTGCCCGTCCACCGCCACGAACATCACCGTCTTGCCTTCGCTCTCCAATCGTTCCGCTTCCATTATTGAACTGCTGAAATCCACGCCGCGCTCACGCATCAGCTTGCGGTTGCCCAACAGCACCGCGCGGCCATCGGCCTGTGCCTCAACCCCATGACCGGGGATCGAATTGAACGACTCCGGCTCGGCCACCGTCAGCCCGCGCGCCGCCGCGCCATTCACAATCGCCTCGCCCAATGGATGTTCGCTGTTCTTCTCGGCCATTGCCGCCAGACGAAGAATTGTTGATTGCTGATTGCTGATTTCTGATTGAGACCAATCAGCAATCGGCAATCGAAAATCAGCAATCACGTCGGTCACCGACGGCTCCCCCTTCGTCAGCGTTCCCGTCTTGTCGAACACTATAACTCGCAGTTTGCTGGCGAGTTCAATGGCCTCCGCGCCTTTGAACAGCACGCCGTGCTCGGCGGCCTTGCCCGTTCCGGCCATGATCGCGCTCGGCGTTGCCAACCCCACCGCGCACGGGCAGGAGATCACCAGCACCGTCACCGACAGCAGTAGCGAGAAGCCGAACACGCCAATCTCACCCAGCTTGTACGGTGAGAGGATAAAACTGGAATTGGGGTCGAAGAACATCTGGTAGCCGAAGAAGAACCAGAAGGCGAACACGGCGACGGCCAGCATGTGCACGCCCAGAATAAAATGCCCGGCCACCCAATCGGCCAGTTTTTGAATCGGCGCTTTGCTGGCCTGCGCGTCCTCGACCAGTTTGATGATCTGCGCCAGCGCGGTGTCTTTGCCCACGCGCGCCGCCGTAAACTTGAACGCGCCGGTCTTGTTCAGCGTGCCGCCGATCACCGCGTCGCCCGTTTTCTTTTCCACCGGCAGACTCTCGCCGGTGAGCATGGACTCGTCCACCGCGCTGTAGCCTTCGGTCACTGCGCCGTCCACCGGGATGCTCTCGCCCGGGCGCACCAGAATCAAATCGCCGATCTCCACTTCGTCCGCCGGAACTTCCTCTTCTTTCCCGTCGCGGATGACGCGGGCGATTTTTGGTTGCAGTTTCATCAGCTTGCGGATCGCTTCCGACGTGCGCCCGCGCGTGAGGGCTTCGAGCCAGCGCCCCAAAATGATGAAGGCGGTCAGCAGCGCCGCGCTCTCGAAAAACGTCGCGCCTTCGCCGCCGAAGCCCGCCTTCGGAAATAGCGTATTGATCACCGCGATGCCGTACGCCGCGCCGATGCCGGTCGCGTAGAGCAGGTTCATGTCGGTCACGCCGTGCCGGAGTCCCTTCCACGAATTGGCGAAGAACTGCCGCCCAGGCCCGAGGACGATGGGCGTGGTGAGCAGGCCGATCACCCACTTGTACGACAGCCATACGGGGACGAACGCTTTGAATGGGCCGAGCATGTCGTAGAACGTACCGATCATGACGACCAGGCCGATCAATCCGGCGATGAGCAAATTGCGCCCCTGCCGTTTGATTTCGTCTTCGCGCGCCTGCCGCTCGCGGTCGAGCGCGTC
>CAYYCF010000213.1:0-4628 GCA_964470235.1 uncultured Anaerolineales bacterium
AGCGGCACGAACCGCCGACTGCGCTCGGCCAGCAACTTGTCGCGGTCGCGCAGGCGGGCTTCGAGCAAAACCGTCACCCGTTCGGCCACCACCGCTTCCACGTCGGCGTCGGTGGGCAACGGCCGCTCTTGCATGTCAATATCGAAGCGCTTGGCGATGCGTTCCAGCTCGAACTTCTCGACGCCGCCCACCAACGAGATGGCGACGCCGGTCGCGCCGGCGCGGCCCGTGCGCCCGGCGCGGTGGATGTAGCCTTCCAGGTCTTCGGGCGGTTCGTATTGGAACACGTGCGACAGGTCGGGGATGTCGAGGCCGCGCGCGGCCACGTCGGTGGCTACCAGAAACCGGAGCGTCCCCTGGCGCACGCGCTCCAACACCCGTTCGCGATCGTTTTGCGATAGATCGGCGCTCAACTCATCGGCGTCGTATCCAAACCGCTGCAAGACCACCGAGACGTAATGCACTTTGGCTTTGGTGTTGCAGAAGATGAGGGCCGATGTCGGATTCTCTATCTCGATCAGGCGGATGAGACTGCGATCTTTATCCATGCCCGGCACGTTATAGAAAACGTGCTCGGTGTCGGTGACGTGCACGTGATCGCGGCTGAGGGTGAGAAACTCCGGCTCGCGAATGAACTCGCGCGCGGTGCGCATGACGTAGGCCGGAAAGGTGGCCGAGAACATGCAGGTGTTGATGGGGCGCTTGGGCAAGTAGCTCTGCACCTGCTTCATGTCGGGATAGAAACCCATGGACAACATGCGGTCGGCTTCGTCAAGGACGAGCATTTCGAGACGATCAAGAGACAGCGCGCGTTTGAGCAAATGATCGAGCACGCGGCCCGGCGTGCCGACGACGATGTGCGCGCCCTGCCGCAGGGCGTCAATCTGCGCGCCGTAGCCCACGCCGCCGTACACGGCCACCGTGCGCAAGCCCGCGCCGCCACAGATGGTCTCGGCTTCTTGCCACACTTGGCGGGCAAGTTCGCGCGTGGGAACGAGAATAAGCCCCTGGCAGTGATTGTGTTGCGGGTTCAGCCGCTCCAGCATGGGCAACAGAAAGGCGCCGGTCTTGCCACTGCCGGTGCGGGCTTGGATCATCATGTTGCGCGAGGCGAGCAAGTACGGAATGGCCCGCGCCTGCACGGGCATGAGCGTCGTCCATCCGGCGCGCGCGGCGGCTTCGCGCAAACGCTGAGGAAGTTGTTCGAGGGCGACGTCAGGTAATGGGTTGTGCGGTTCGGTATCCAATTAATGCATCCTTCAAAAAAGTATAGTTATGAGCCGGATATGACGTTCGCACTCAGGCGCGTTGCGGAACGCAGCGGAGCAACGTCGCCTGCGCGCGGTGTTGGGCTGCTATTCCGGATCACCCAAATGGGTATACATACAATGTTATATCTTTTTATGGGTGACCAAGAAGGTTGCAAATGTACCTCCTGCCAGTATGTTTTGCTTTTCAACTTCCAATCTATTTAGTGTTGCCAATGTTGAAAGTCCTTTTGTAGCAATGAACTGGCGGTAACTCTTAAAGTGTTCCCTTCCTGCGGCTAGCTCAGAGAAAAAGATAATAACCTTGGATATCCAGCCTTGAAGCGGCTGATAAGGGCCGGAATGGAAGTCGATCAGCAGTATGCGGCCATCATCTTTTAGAACCCGCTTCATCTCAGAGAGAACCCCTGACCGTGTTGGCTGTGCCATTTCGTGAAGGGAAAGCATGCAAATGATCAAATCAAATTTATGGTTTTCATAGGGCATGCTGGTTGCATCACCTAGTTCGAGTCGGGCTGAATCTCCCAGCCGCGCTCGCGCAACTTCCAGCATGGACGGTGATAAATCAATGCCATATAGATTGCATTCATAGCGTTGGTAAAGTTCAAGATGCGTGCCTGTCCCACAGCCTACGTCAAGGATGTTCATCCCTTTTGATGGGCGAAACATGCGAATCCCCGCTAATCTCAAACCTTTGTTCATATTCTCGAAGAGACGGTCATATATCCCTGCGATAGTGCGATATGCATCTTTCATGATTTAGCCCGCCAGACTGGTGAGAAATTCTGCCATCGCGGCAGTCACCGCAACCGGTTCCTCGACGGTGGATGTGTGCCCCGCTCCCGGGATGACAACCAGCTTGGAATTGGAAATACCCGCGTGCATAAGTTCCGCTTTGGCTGGCACGGTAGCAACATCCTGATCGCCAACAATGATCAAAGTCGGAGTTCCAATTTGACCGAGCCGATCTGTGACTCCATCGCGGGTGATGACCCCGGATACTGCACGTGTGATCCCAATGCGATGGTTTGCCACCATACGTTCCTTCCACTCATGTTTGAGAGTTGCACGCGCTGGATCATTCAAGAACTTCTGGCCAAACATGATTTCCATGACGCGGTCTGCAACTACTCCAAGTCCTATCCAACGTGCAACGAAATTGAGCATACGATATCGGCCAATGTTTTCCGTCGGCTCCGGGTCAGAAGAAGTCTCAATGAGAATCAGCGACTTGAGCAAGTCAGGACGTCGAATAACCATACGCAGGCCAACAAAACCACCCATAGATAGGCCTACGAAATGACACGGTGAACATCCAAGCATTTCAATAAGTACGACTGCATCTGCGTAAAGGCTTTCAATATCATAGCCGGATTGGGTAACTCGCTTTGTCCTTGTCCGCGAAAGTCAAAGGTAATACAACGATACTGATTCTTCAGCACGGCAATCTGGTCGTAAAACATGCGCCCACTCCATAACAGTCCGTGTGAGAAGACAATTGTCTCGTGACCAGCGCCATACTCCTCATAATAAAGGTTTGCTCCATTGATCTGTATATGCGGCATTCCAACCTCCTATTCGCTTATGTCTCTCAAGTAGTGCCATCTCTACAACAAAGAAGACTCCAGCAGCCCAAGGGTTATACGGACGGCACAATCCCTTTTAGACCTGCCCCACAATAGTCTGTCAACGAATGTAGCATCGAATAAACGAACACGTTGCGGCAGGCGTCATTCGTTTACGCGAAGCGGTTGTGCGAAGCAATTCGTTGACAGGAGGAACGGGAAAAAACGTTTCTGAATACCCATATTTCGCAGACCGTTGAGAGTTACTTCCACTCACCGGGGAACAACTCCAGAGCGCGGACGGCCATCTGCGCGATTTGCGGATCGCGGTCACGCTGACGCGCTTGCACTGCCGCGAGCGACTCCGCCGTGTGCCATTCGACCAGACAGGCAAGCGCGGCCAGGCGCGCGGTCAAGTTGTTCCCTTCGACCATCTCACCTTTGCGGTGGATGAAACCGGTGCGCGGCGTTGCCAAGATTTCTGCGAGAACCGGAAGGACGGCGCCGTGCTTCAGCCGCGTCAGGCGCTGAACGGAGGCCTGCGCGGCGTCGAGGTCGCCCAGATGCGTCGCGCGAAAGCGGAGTATCTGAATGACGGTCAGGGTCACAATTTCTTGGACGAGCGGGTCGGCCTCCGCGTTCGCGAGCGCGGCTTCAAGCTCCGCCAGCGCTTCGTCGTTCTGGGCCATCCCGGCCCGATTGGCAAACTCGAACGCCGCCTGACGGCGCGGGGCCGGGTCGTCGCCGCGCAGATCGAATCCAACGCGCGCGCGTTGGATGAGTCGCGCGACGGGCGTCGCCGGCCGGGACTCCGTTTGGCCTTGCGCCATTTGGGCCAGTTCTTCTTCCGGGGCATTGAGGAGAACCAAGACGCGCCCAACCGCCGCGCGCACGGACTCATCGTCCGCACCGGACAACTGGCGCAGATACGCATCTAGCGCCTGGCCCTCCGGCTGGCGCAGAACGTCGCGCGCCCTGTCGCGCCACAGATTAATCTCTCCGCCAAGCGCCTCCTGTGTTGCGTGAAGGGATTCCTGCTCCGCCACCAGCGGCCCGCGGTCGGCCGCGTCCGTTTCCAAGATTGTGCGTTCCAGCCGGTGCAATTTTTCGCTGACGACAATGAACTCGCGCTGAACAGCGTCCGCCTTCCGATTCAGCACACTCTGCAATTGGCGCAGTTCTTGTCCGATCACGTCAACTCTCCTGTTTGCGCCAATTCTACTACCGATCACTAAAGTAGTTCTTCTGCCAACGCCACTGCGCCCCACAGCGGTGCATCATCCCCCAGCGCCGCCGGCACAATCTCCACCGTCATCTCCGGCGCGCGAAGCGCGTTCGCGCGCGCCGCCTCGCGCACAGTCCGCCACCACAGTTCGCCGGATTTAGTGACTCCGCCGCCCAGCACCACACGCTGAGGATTCATCAATGTAATCGCCGTGCCGAGGCCGAAGCCCAATGCCCGCGCGGCCTCGACCAACACCTCCCACGCCAGTTCGTCCCCGGCCTGGGCAGCACGGGCGACGTGCTCGGCTGTTACAGCCTCCAAATTACCGCTTACCAATTCCCTCAGAACTGCTCCGACAGCCGGTTCGGCCATCAACCGCTCCCTCGTGCGGCGCGCGAAGTTCGGGCCGGCGGCGATTGCCTCCACACACCCGCGCCGCCCGCAGACGCACTTCGGCCCGCCCGGATCGGCAATCGTGTGGCCGATCTCCCCGGCCAGGCAATCCACGCCACGAAAGATGCGCCCATCCAGAATCCAGCCGCCGCCGACGCCGGTGCTGACGGTGACGTA
>CAYYCF010000214.1:0-4579 GCA_964470235.1 uncultured Anaerolineales bacterium
GAGGAGATGATCGCGTCGGCGGTGAGGCCGGCGGCAGCCGCATTCCATAATGATAAAGGGGTGATGCGATAGGTGTGTAGATACTCCGGACTTTTTTCGAGTTCGGCGAAACGGGCTAAGGCATCGCGAGCATCTTCGTATAGATCATTTTGAACTTCGAGGAGAACGGTGCGATCGGATTGAATGACGAGAGGGTTTTGAGGAGTGAAGGACATACTGCTGCTTTAGTAACCGAGAATGATGCTTGGAATAATAATGCATAACTAAAGGTATGCCAATGGTTGACGCACCACAAAAAAGCCGCAGGGTTTTGCATCCTACGGCTTACGACTTCACTAGACTTTATCGGAGCAGTTCATCCCTTATCAATCAGTTTCAAGAACGTCTCAACCACGCTCGGATCAAAATGCTTTCCGGATTGTTGCTTGATATACTCCAGCACTTCCAGCTCAGGCCATCTTTGCCGATAGGGGCGATCACTGGATAGAGCATCCCACACATCCACCACAGCAAATAGGCGAGCCGCCAACGGAATGGTTTGCCGCTTCAAGGCCCTCGGGTAGCCGCCGCCATCCCATTTTTCGTGATGGCAGTATGGAATGTCGAGCGCCGGACGCAGGTAGGAGATGGGGGCGAGCATGTTATATGCGTATTGCGGATGCTGCCGCATCACTGCCCATTCTTCGGGGCTAAGTTCAGCTGGCTTGTGCAGGATATTATCGGGTACGCCTAACTTGCCGATGTCGTGCAGGAGAGCCCCGCGTCGAATATGCACTAGCTCGGCATCACTTAACCCTATCGCTTTGGCGAACCGCTCGGCTAATTCGGTAACGCGCAGGGTATGACCCTCGGTTTCTTTATCACGCAAATCAACGGCGCGCGACCAGCCTTCAATAGTGGTATCGTAAGCCAGTTGTAGTTCATTGCTCGCTTGCTTTAAGTTGCTGAAGAGTCGAGCATTGTCCACAGCAATGGCCGCCTGTTCAGCGAGCGCTTCCAGAAAATCTAACCACTCGACATCGTTCGATAGGAGCGCGCGATGGAAAAGTTCCAATACACCGACCAGCTGACCTTTGACAGTGAGCGGGATAGCGTAATAGGCGACGAAGTCTTCGGCAGTGAACGACGGGAAGCGCAAGAAATCGTCAGGGTGTTGCCGAAGATCGGCAATGTATAACATCTGCCGTTCCAGCGCGGCGCGGCCGGCGTAACCCTCGTTCAGTCGTAGATGGAAGTGGGGAACGACGGCGCGGAAACCACGCCCGAGGGCGTAGTCGAGAGTGAGCAGAGGCGGACTGTAAAATAGAATGTCGGCGGCATCCACGCCCAACCGCGCGGTGGTTTGTTCGAGAAAAAGGCTGAGGGTGAGGCGCAAATCCGTGTTGGATGTGATGAGGCGATCAATCTCGTGCATCGCAGTCATGCGTGTGGCACGGCGGCGGGTTTCATCAAACAGCCGGGCTTTGTGCATCGCTAGGGCAATCTGTCCGGCGGCTTGTTCACCGCGCGCAATTTCGTCTGCCGTGAACTGATGCGACTGGTTGAAGCCGATGAGCGCCGCGCCCAATTTTTCCCCGTTGCTGATCAGCGGCAAGCCCAGCATGGACCGGGTTGGGAAGTTCGCGGCGATGCGCGGGCTGGTGTAGGGCGTGTTCAACATGTCTTCGACGACGAGCGCATGACCGGCGCGCAACACCGACTCGGTCATCGTCACTTCGCCCGGCCCTATACGCAGGGTCGGATACGTCTCGCGGAATGAGCCGTAAGCCGCTGCCGGGATCGTCTGCTGCCGCGCTTCATCCCACTGGGTAATGTAACAACCGTCGGCGTCCAACAGTTCACCCATCCGGTCGGCAAGTATCTGGAGCATCTCGTGAAAATCCAGCACATTGGTGGCGCGGGTAATGTCGTTGAGATTGGTAATGAATCTTTCGTGTCGCTGACGTTCTTCCAGCAAGCGGATCTTTACCAGCTCAATACTTACTTGTCGGCTGATTGAATCGAGAAAGACGATCTCTTCCTCCGCCCATTCTCGGCGGGAGTAGATTTGATTCAAGACGATGACGTAATACCCCTGATTGTAGAAGGCGAAGGGATACCACAGCAGGCTTTGAATCTTCATCTGACGATGAAGAATTTCGCCGGAGCCGTCTTCAATAAAATGAGGGTTCACATTGTCGGCGTGGGTTACCAACCAGTGCCGTGTCCGCCGCATCTCGGTTGCGCCGCCGATAAATATGCCCAGCGGGTAAGTCGCCTTCGTCGGTTCAATATCGGTGTGCATCGGATTCAACCATTCGCAAAGACCGATGGCTTGATATTTGCCGAAAGAAATATCGTAAATCAATGAGCGATCCACGCCAAGTGTCTCGCCGATAGTCTGGACGGTTCTTTCCAGAATCACACCGGGATCATCTTGCGTGATGATAATCTCAGCCGTCTCGTTGAGCGCATTAGCAAACCGCAGTTGCTGCTGCAAGGCTGTTACGGTTTTGCGGCGCTCGACGCCGAGAGCGATGGCGTTGGCTACAGTCTCCAATGCCCTGACGACACTATCTGGGAGTGGTTGGCGGGCGAACATCGCCATCACTCCCACCACGCGATCTTCGATGATCAGCGGATGACCGGCAAAGGACGCCATCCCCTCTTGCTTAATCCAGTCTTTGTCTACGATGCCGGGATCGTCAAGGGTGGTATTGGTCAAATGCGGCTGGCGCTCGCGCGCAATGCGGGCGATGTTGGAGTCGCCATTGAGGGGTTTGCGGCTGTGGACTCCGTGAAGGTTCGTGTACATCCCGGCGCTGGCGCGCAAGATTAATACGTTGCCCGTTATGTCGAGCAACCAGATGCGGGCGAAGGCGGCATCCAGATGGCGCACTATAGACTCGGCGCATTGGCGCAAGCACTCGGCGAGTGGCATTTCATTATTGAGCAGCAGTCCAACTTCAGCGCTGAATGCTGCCAACTTTGCGCGCTCGGCGAGTGCCGTTTCCGCTTGTTTGCGCTCGGTGATATCGCGCAGCACGCCTTCGGTAGCAATCGGCTGTCCTTGCGCGTCAAAGATGGCCCGCGCCGTGACCGAGTTGGGAAGCGGCCGGCCGTCTCTGTGCTTCAGCACAATCTCAAAATCGTTGACCGCTCCATCGCGCTCCATGTCGGCCACCAGCGCCGCATAATTCTGGGGATCCCAGTAGAACTCTTCGACGTTCCGTCCGAGGATTTCCTCACGCCGGTAGCCGAAGCGTCTCTCCGACGACGGGCTGATATCCGTGAGGATGCCGTGATAGTCCGTGCGGTAGACGATGTCGTGCACGTTTTCGTAGAAACTTCGATACTTAGCCTCGCTGACCGCCAGTGCCTCTTCCGCTTGTTTGCGCTCGGTAATGTTGCGCGGCACGCAGACAATCCGACCCTCTTTGGTAACCACAAGACGAGTTTCAAAATACTGCGTTCCTTGATCGGGGAGCGTCAGTGGGTATTCAAAAGTTTGTGCCTGACCGGTTTGTCGCGCGGTTTCAATACACGCGGCGAACTGCTGGCTGACCGACGGAGGCAAGACCTCATCATATCGCTTGCCCAGAAATACCTCCGGCGGCACATACAAATCCTCACGCCTCAGGGATTTGAAATCTATGAACCGCCCCTGCGCGTCCAGATGGAAAATTAAATCCGGTATGGCTTCCACAAGAGAACGGTAATGCTCCTCGCTCTTGTGCAGCGACTCTTCCGCTTGTTTGCGGGCGGTGATATCGCGCAGCACGCCTTCAGTCGCTATCGGCTGTCCTGATGAGTCAAGGATGATCCGGCTGGTGATCGAGGCGGGAACCGACCGTCCATCTTTGTGCTTCAACCGAATCTCAAAATCGTTGACCGTCCCGTTGCGCGCCATAGCAACATTCAACGCCACATAGTCTTGAGGATCAAAGAAAAATTTTTCGACGGACTGTCCGATGACTTCCTCGCGCCGGTAGCCGGAATGTTTCTCCGACGACGGGCTGACATCAGTGAGGAGTCCGTTATAGTCCGTGCGGTAAACGATGTCGTGCACGTTTTCGTAGAAGTTGCGATACCGCGCCTCGCTTGCCGCCAGCGCCTCTTCCGCCTGCTTGCGCGCAGTGATGTCGCTGACGATGGCGAGTGCCTGCTTTCCCGTCGCAGTATCGAGTGGGCTGAGAGCGATGTTAACCGGAAACTCAATGCCGTCCTTGCGGCAGGCATATACGTCAAGCAATGTGGTCATCGGGCGTGCACGGGGCATGGCGAAAAAGTCGGAGTGCCGCCTGACGTGCCGGGCGCGGAAATGTTCCGGCACAAGCGATTCCACGGTTTTGCCAATTAACTCGGCACGGGTATAGCCAAACAATGTTTCCGCTTGAGCGTTGGTGTGCGTAATCGCGCCATGTTCGTCCACGACCAACGCGGCATCAGGCAAGAACTCTAGCCAGTTGAGAGCGGCGGGTTGTGATTCGGGCATAGACAAAAGTATACTCTCAACGCCAAGAATTGTTGCGGCTTTCTGTCATGTCAAATAGCCGCGAAATGTCCCTACTCAGCCACTTTGTTATTAGGGCGCCCAAGC
>CAYYCF010000215.1:0-4557 GCA_964470235.1 uncultured Anaerolineales bacterium
CTAATCCGCCCGGAAACGGAGTCTTGATCCCGATCTTTTGTCTGCCTGCGCTCGTCCGGCAGTGCAGGGTTGGGTTTGGATAACGGTTGGCGGGCGGATTAGACCCGAAAATATCACTTTCCTAGATTGCGTGCAGTTACGATGGAGATTCATTAATGTCCGAGCAAAAACTTCCCTCCCGCGCCGAAGATTTTTCCGAATGGTACAACACAATCGTGCTGCGCGCCGATATGGCCGACTACGGCCCGGCGCGCGGCACGATGATCGTTAAACCGTACGGTTGGGCGCTGTGGGAGAACATTCAAGCCGCGTTGGACCAACGCTTCAAAGCTACCGGCCACGTCAACGCCGCGTTCCCGATGTTCATCCCGAAAAGCTTTCTGGAGAAAGAGAAAAAACACGTCGAGGGCTTCTCGCCCGAGCTGGCGATTGTCACCATCGGCGGCGGTGAAACGCTAGAAGAGCCGCTCGTCGTCCGCCCGACTTCCGAAACCACTATCGGGCACGCGTATGCGAAGTGGATCAAGTCGTACCGCGATCTGCCGGTGCTGATCAATTTGTGGAACAGCGTCGTGCGCTGGGAACTGCGGACGAAACTCTTTCTTCGCACGCTCGAATTCTATTGGCAAGAAGGTCACACGGCTCACGCCACTTACGAAGAAGCCGAGTTCGAAACGCGGCAGATGCTCGACATCTACGCCGACTTCGCGGAGAACGAGGCCGCCATTCCGGTGTTCAAAGGACGCAAGAGCGAGACCGAACGATTCGCCGGAGCCGATCAAACGTATTCTATCGAAGCAATGATGGGTGACGGCAAAGCCTTGCAGTCGGGCACGTCGCACAACTTGGGCCAGAACTTCGCTAAGGCGTTTGAGATTCGCTATTCGGACAAAAACAACGAACTCCAATACTGCTGGACGACCTCGTGGGGACTCTCGACGCGCTTCATCGGCGCGATCATCATGGTGCATGGCGACGATCGGGGTTTGATCATGCCGCCGCGCCTGGCTCCGTTTCAAGTCGTGGTCGTCCCTATCTTCAAGAACGACGACGAAAAGGCCATGGTGATGGAAGCGGCGCAAAGGATTCGCGCCGAATTGCTCGCCGCCGACATTCGCCTCAAGGTAGACGAGCGTGACGGGCTGTCGCCTGGCTTCAAATACAACGATTGGGAAATGCGCGGCGTGCCGGTGCGAATCGAAGTGGGGCCAAAGGATGTTGAAAAAGGCACGGTGGCTTTGGCGCGGCGCGACAAGCCAGGCAAAGAGGGCAAGAGTTTTGTGCCGCAGGCCGGCATTGCGGAGACGGTTGTTGCTTTACTGAAAGACATTCAAAAATCTCTGTATGATCGCGCGTTGGCTTTCCGGACCGCGAACATGGCTGATCCGAAAGATTACGCCGAGTTCAAGACCGCCGTTGAGAAGGGCTTTGCGTTTTCGTATTGGTGCGGTGACGGCCAGTGCGAGACGGAGATCAAAGAAGAGACAAAGGCCACCACGCGGTGCATCCCCGTCGACGGGCAGCCCGCCTCTCCTGGGGTGTGTATTCACTGCGGCAAACCGGCGAAAGAAAAAGCGATTTTCGCCAAAGCGTATTGAGGCCGGATGCGTGACTCGTGATGCGTGACTCGTGCTACGTCACGCGTCACGCATCACGCATCACGAGTCACGACACGCTCTTCGTGCGATTTCTTGAATTGATCTGGCAAGGCCTCGCCATTTTTTTCTCTCGCCTGTTCCGGCAGGGAGTGAAGATTACGTGGCTGTGGCTTTATGAAAAATACGTCCGGCTGACGAAAGGCGTGTCGCCCGCCGAGACGAGCGAAGTGGCGGCCGGAGTGTTCGTCGGCGGACAGCAGTACCGGCGCGGGCTGGCATTGATGCGCCAAATGAGGATCGGAGCGACGGTCAGCCTGCGCGACGAGGCCGACGATACGGCGCGCGGCGTGGCGCTGGCGAATCATTTGTGGCTGCCCACTCCCGACAACGGCGCGCCGACTCTGCCGCAGATCAGTCAGGGCGTCGAGTTTATTCGACAAGCCTTGAAGACCGGGCAGGGGGTTTACATACATTGCGGGCAAGGGGTCGGGCGCGCGCCGACGCTCGCCGCGGCGTACTTGGTCGGCGAAGGCCAATCGCCGCAAGCCGCGCTGGAAACGATCCGCAAAGTGCGGCCCTTCATCACGCCGACGCGCGTCCAACTCAGACGTCTGGCGGAATGGGCGGAGGCGAATGATGAACGATGAATGATGAACGATGAACGATGAGCAACGAACGCCAAACATTACACGACGATACGCGATACGCCATACGCGATATGCCATATGCCTGCCATTGATGTTGCCCAAGTTCGATCCGAAGCGGCGGAGCTTGCGCCGCTGTACGCCGACCCCGAAGCGTTCGCGGCGGCGACGCGGGAATTTTTCGAAACGCACAGCGCTCCTATGCTCCGGCAAAGCTCGATAGTCTCCATCAGCGCGCCGCTGAAGGCGTACGGCACTCCCTTGCCGATCATGCGGCTTCTGCTCGGCGCATTGAGAAAACCCGCCAGCGCTGATCTGCAGCGGACGATCTTGGCGGTCAAGCATCTTTGGGCTGATCCTATTCGCGAACAGCGCCATCTGGCGGTAGAACTGCTGGGGGTGGCCGCCGCCGCGGCGCCCGATCAAGCCGCCGCATTGATGCGGTTGTGGCTGATCAATCTGGACGATCTGGAATTGATTGACTTGCTGGCCGACCGCGTGGCCGCGCCGTGGTTGCTGGGCAATTTGCGCGAGCGTTTGGCCGAAGCCCGGCAGTGGGTGAACAGCCCGCACAAGTATCAGCGCCGATTCGGCGTGGCGGCGTTGGGAGCGTTGGCAAAAGAGCGCCACTTCGAAGACGTGGCTTCGGCTTTGGCCGCATTGACTACCGTCATGCGCGAAAGCGACCCCGAAGTGCGAAAGAGCGCCGCCCACGTACTGCGCGATCTGTCGGCGCACGGCCCCGGCGAGGTCGCCCGTTTCTTGATTGAATGGGCGGACACGATTGACAAAAACACACATTGGATCGTGCGCCACGCCGCCGACAAGCTGGACGCCGATGCCCGCGATCAAGTTTTGGCGATCTTGCGGGGCAAGGGATAGCAGTATAGAGAATTGCCCCTTGAAAAATTACGCCGACCGGGAAGATTTTTTACCGCGAAGGCGCGAAGAACGCTAAGGTTGAAGGATATGGAAGAAAAAACTTTGCGCTCTCTGCGTCTTCGCGGTGAGATTTTGTTTCCGGCTGGAGGCCGCGCTATGGTATAATGTCGCGTTGACTAGACCTGCGGGCGGCCCAACAATACTTTTCTGCCCGTATGGTGACCCGCCGTGGAGGTCGGATGTCATGGCATTTGACAAAGAGCAGAAAACTAAAATCATCACCGAGAATCACCGGCACGATACTGACACCGGTTCGCCGGAAGTGCAGATTGCGCTCCTCACCAAACGGATTGCCTACCTCACCGGACACTTGCAGACGCATAAAGGCGATGTGGCTTCGCGCCGGGGCTTGTTGAAAATGGTCGGCACTCGACGACGCCTGCTGGCTTATCTTAACAGCACCGACCCGGTGTCCTACGAAACGCTGGTGACCCGCTTAGGCCTGCGGAGAGCAAAGCCGTCCTGAGTGGAGTTGTAAAACAGAAACCCGTTTTCTTGCGAAGCGCCCCGTCCATCGAAAGGCACGGAAGCCTATTTTCTGCACGACGGATGTAAGCCTAACAGACACCGCGCTCATCGCCCGGCAACAGGCGAATGACCGGTGTTTGTTTTTTGTTCACATATTGCCGGAATGGTTGAACGTCAGTAGTCAGTAGTGAGGCCTTATGAAGTGGCCGGTAGTCAGGTAAACAAGTAACCAGGTAAACAGTTGGATCCCTGCATACTTGTATACCTGTGTACCTGTCTACCTGCGTACTTCATAAGGCTTGACCACTGTTTACTGGCTTCTTCCTCCGGCCACCCCTTTTGGAGGAAAACATCATGGGTGAATTAAAGCAATATCACGTCACGGTCGGCAGCGACCTGATCACCGTCGAGACCGGCAAATTGGCCGGGCTTGCCGGGGGCGCGGTGACGGTGCGTCAAGGGGACACCATGCTCCTGGCCACTGCCACCATGTCCAAAGAACCGCGCCTGGGAATTGATTTCCTGCCGCTGAGCGTGGACTACGAAGAAAAGTTGTACGCCGCCGGGCGCATCCCAGGCTCGTTCTTCCGGCGCGAGGGCCGCGCCAGCGAAGGCGCCATCCTCACCGCCCGCCTGACCGACCGGCCTCTGCGCCCGCTCTTCCCCAAAGACTTGCGGAACGACGTGCAAGTGATCATCACTTCGCTGTCGGTCGATCAAGTTCACCAGCCGGACATTCTGGCCATCATCGGCGCCAGCGCGGCGCTCACCATCTCCGATATTCCGTTCGGCGTAGCGCCGTACGACGGCCCCATCGGCGCGGTGCGCGTGGGCTGCGTGGACGGCAAGTTGGTGGTCAACCCCACGTTCGAGATGATGGAGAAATCCGAAATTGATTTGCGGAT
>CAYYCF010000216.1:0-4552 GCA_964470235.1 uncultured Anaerolineales bacterium
AGGGCGGCGATGATCGGTTCGAGCAATTTGAGATCGGGCACGCTTTCTATCACGACCAGCGCGGCGTAGCACAGTTCGAGTTCGCGGGCGAGCGACCATTCGGGCGCGAGTCCCCACACGGCCACATCGCCGCCCAACGCGCGCCAGGCTTTGGCTTCGGCGGGGGTGATGGGGCGGGGTGGGCAGGCGATGGCGGTAGCGTCGTCGCGCTTGAAAAGCGCTCCCACGATGGTAGCGCGTGTTTCCGCGCAGAAGGATGGGTTCATTTGAACGTATCCCAAACCGCGATTGACGAAGAAGGTTGTGGGACCGCCGCGAGTCTGGTCAATGAGATCGCCAGGCGCGAGTGCGTCGCCTTCGCGGAGCAACGGGTTGAGGCCGACTCCGTTAAAGACGCCGACGATTCGCTCCGCGCCCATTTCTTTCGCGGCATAGATGCGCGCGCGGGGATCGGAGCGGCGGCTGAAGAGGCCGATCCCGCGGTCTGCGATTCGCGTGTTAACGAATGGGGCCGCGCCGAATGGCGTTTCGGTGTGTTTGGCGGCGGACGTTTCGAGGCCGAAGATTGCAATTTCCATTTTTTATCGGGCGACCGCAAGGGTCACCCCTACAGTTGTCGGGCGGCTTTCAAACAAACGGCCAATCCCTCACGCGCGACTTCGACTCCGAAGCGGCGCGGCGAATCGGGTTGGGCGCGGCCGGCGGCGATGTTGGTGACGAGGCACAGTGATGCGTAAGGCAAATTCATTTCGGCGGCGATGAAGACTTCGGGGACGAGGCTCATGCCGACAACGTCCGCGCCCATGAGGGCGAAAGCGTTGATCTCGGCCGGGGTTTCGAGGCGCGGGCCTTCGGTGCAGACGTAGACGCCAGCGGAGTGAGCATCGCGGCTGGAAACCGCATCGCGGCTACAAGCCGCTCCTACGAGGGCGGTGCGGTGTGTTTCCGAGAATACTCCCCTCACCCCCGGCCCCTCTCCCCTTTGGGGAGAGGGGAGTTCGCGCGCGCGAGTGGCGTCGATCAGATCGTCGGGAATGAGCATGTCGCCGACGCGCAGTGTTGGATTGATCGCGCCGACGCCGTTCCACGAAAGGATGGCGGTTGCGCCGTATTCTTTCGCGGCCCACAGGTTGGCGCGATAGTTGACGAAGGCGGCAGAGCGGGCGAGGCGGTCGGGGCCGTGACGGGAGGAGAAGAGGACCCCCACCCCCGACCTCTGCCCCGTCGGCCCCTCGACTACGCTTCGCTCCACTCGGGGTGCGCCGACAGGGGAGGGGAGTCGGAGTCGCAAAAAGACGGGCGCGGGGCCGAAGGGTGTGTCGAGTGGCGGCAGGGTTTCGTGTTCACCGAAATCGGTTGGCGTCAGGTGATAGGCCGCTGTGCCGCCGAAGATGCAGATCATGCCCCCACCCCCGGCCCCTCCCCCGTCGGAACAGCGCCGACAGGGGAGGGGAGCGAGCGTCCGATGGCGTTAGCGATGCGGCGCAGGCTGGGAACGAGATCGGCGAATTGATCGATGGCGAGCGATTGTGCGCCATCGGAGAGAGCGAGGGCGGGATTCGGATGCACTTCGATCAAGAGTCCGTCGGCACCGGCGGCGAGGGCGGCGCGGGAAACTTCCGGCACGAGGTCGGCGCGGCCCGTGGCGTGGCTGGGGTCAACAATGATCGGCAGGTCGCACAAGCGGTGCATGAGCGGCACGGCGTTGATGTCGAGGGTGAATCGAGTCGCCGTTTCCACGGCGCGGATGCCGCGCTCGCATAAAATGATTCGCCCGTTTCCCCGCGCCCGAATGTGCTCCGCCGATCCGATCCATTCTTCGACGGTGGCCGCAAAGCCGCGCTTGAGTATCACCGGCAGTTGCGTTTCGCCGACGGCGCGCAGGAGCGGATAGTTTTGCATGGAACGCGATCCGATTTGTAAAATGTGCGCGTGCTGCGCGACGAGATCAACGTCGGTGTGCGCCATCACTTCGGTGACGACGGGCAAGCCGACGACATCTCCGGCTTGTCGCAGCAGTGTGAGTCCTTCCGTGCCCAAACCTTGAAACGAGTTGGGCAGGGTGCGCGGTTTGAATGCGCCGCCGCGCAGAACCGTTGCGCCCGCCGCCTTCACGGCGCGCGCCGCCGCCATGATTTGATCTTCCGACTCAACCGAGCACGGCCCGGCCATGAGAATCACATCCGAGCCGCCGATGGTGAGTCGGTCGGTGAGGGGAAACGCGCGCGTGGCCGGGGCGGTGAGGCCGATCTCCCAGCGGACGAGATCGTGTTGAGGCCATTCGGAGTCGGGCGGGCGATTATCCATTATTTGAACCGCGAAGGCGCGAAGGGCGCAAAGTTTTGTATTTTATCTTCGCGCTCTTGGCGTCTTTGCGGTTATGAAAAGTATTTCGCAATTACGCTCGGCCGGAAGATACCACGATCCGTGACGATAGCGGTGATGAGTTCGGGCGGGGTGATGTCGAAGGCAGGGTAGTAGCCGCCGACGCCTTCAACGGCGGTGCGGATGCGGGCCGGTTCGCCGGATGAATCAACCCCGACGGCGTGAAACACTTCGTCGGGTTTGCGTTCTTCAATCGGTATTTCCGATCCTGTGCGTGTGTTCGGGTCGGGGCCATCGTAGCCGAGAACGTAAAACGGAATTTGGTGATGGCGGGCGGCGATGGCGATTTGATAGGTGCCGACTTTGTTGGTGATGTGGCCGTCGAGCGTGATCCGATCGGCGGCGCAGATGAACTTATTGACTTGGCCGCGACTCATCACGAAGGCGGGCATGCCGTCGGTGATGAGGGTGCAGGGGATTCCAATTTCGCGGGCGGTGGCGGCGGTGAGGCGCGCGCCTTGTAAGTAAGGGCGCGTTTCGGTGGGAAACAGATGGAGCGATTTGCCGCTCTCTTTTGCGATCCACAACATCCAGGCCAACGCCGCGCCGGCAAAGCAGTGGGTGAGAATCCGGTCGCCATCGGCAAGCAGGCCGGCGGCGAACTGGCCGCAGGCGCGCGAGACTTCGTTGCCGCGTTCGATCTCGCCATTCACGAAACTGAGAATCGATTCGGCGTCGCCTGTCTCTTCACCGATGTTGAGGGCTTGCGGGATCAGATGATGCAGGTCGTCGGCAGTGGGGCGGGTGGCGAGGAGGCGGGCGGCAGCGGATTGAAGGTTCGCGCGTTGGAAGGCGGCGAGGGCGAGGCCGAGTCCGGCGGCGTAGGCGATGGGCGGGCCGCCTTGCACGATCATGTCTTCAATCGCGCGCGCAACATCCTCAACCGTTTTGCATTCGACGAATTCAGTTGCGAAAGGATAACGGCGGCGGTCGAGGAGGATGACGGCGTTTCGCTCGCGGTCGTAGCGGAGGGTGTTGAAGCGGTCGGTGAGGAGTGATGGGCAGGGCATGGATGGGACGCGGATGAACGCGGATCAGAATGCAGATTGTAAGAGGGCGCGGATTGTTTCGGCGGTGACGCGGCCAGTGTGTAATTTTATCGCCGCTTCGGCTTCTTCGCGCACGTCGAGGGATGGGCTGGAGGAGAGGCTGTCGGTGCCGAGGTAAAAAGGGACGTTTGCGGCCAGAAATTTTTCGAGCGGCATTCGCCCGCACTGCAAGAGTTGGTTGCTGCGAGGACAATGCGCCACTGTTGACCCGGAGTGGGCGATGCGCTGAATGTCGTCGTCGCTCACTTGAACGCAGTGAACGAGGAGCGGCTTCGCGGCCAGCACGCCGAGCGATTCAAGATAAACAATCGGCGAACAGCCGGGAACGGGCAAGCTGGGCAGGTTCAACGCGCGTTGCATGTCGAGGAACTCGCCTGCGCCGCGCGTGAGCATTTCGGTTTCGGCTTTGCTCTCGGCGACGTGAACACACAACGGCACGTTTTCGGCGAGGCACCACGCCGCGCCGTCGCGGAAGAGATCGGGGTGGCACGAGTACGGCGCGTGGATGCTGAGGCCGACGCGCATTTTGTTTTCGCGGCGGCGGTAGTTTTCGATTTTCTCTTTTGCCGTTTGCAAACGCGGCAGAGACTCGGCGGGGTTGAGGCCGAGGACTTCGAGATAGACGACTCCGCCCAAACCGGAGTCGAGCAGCGGCTCAACGCTTGCGCCAGTGGCAGTGATGTCGCCGACGTGAGTCGTGCCGGCGGCGCGGAGCATTTCAATTCCTGCGTCAACCGCTTTTTGCGCGCCGAGCAATCCAGCTTTGCGCGCGGTCATCTGCGCGGCGATCACCGTTTGCAGCCAGGCCACTAACGGCGCGCCCTGAGGCGGCGGGCAGAGGCGGGCGAGACCGGAGAGCTCGAGGTGGGTGTGGGCGTTGACGAGAGGAGTTTTGTTGGACAAGGGGAATGGGGACACAGATGAACACTGATCAAACAGATGGACACAGTTTCTTTTATTGTTTCTTTGTCCAGGAGAGTGCGCCTTTGTAGTCGTTGTCGTAGATTTTGCGCTTGATTTGTGGTTTTGGGCCGAAGTTGAGGAGGAGACCAACTTCGTAGGGAGTGGCTTTGAGATAGTTCAGCAGTTGCGCTTCGTGCTCACTGGCGAGGGTTTCC
>CAYYCF010000217.1:0-4504 GCA_964470235.1 uncultured Anaerolineales bacterium
AGGCCGGCGTTGGCCCCGGCGGCACGGCGCACATGGTGCAAGAAGTGCGGCGGCTGGGCGGCATCGTCGAGCATTTGAACACGACGAAGTTCGATTACCCTGTATTCCTCAACCCAGCGGCGATGCCGTTGATGGTCAACACGATCACTTCGCGCAACGGCTCGGCGGCGGGGGAGTCGGGGTCGGGCAAGGCGCGCAGCCGGCGGAGCATTTCGATCTGCAAGTAGTTGAGCGGATCGACGTACGGGTTGCGCAGTTGAACGGAGCGCTGAATGACGGGTTCGTTGTCCATCAATGCGTTGTGGCCGCTGACGGCCAGAATGGCGTCGCGGGCGCGTTCGTATTCGTCGCGGATGCGGGCAAAGATGGCGCGGGCCAGTTCGCGGTCTGGCGCAAGGTCGGAATAGAGGGCGGCGATGCCCAAGTCGGCCTTGAGCAAGGACATTTCGGCGTTGTCGAGCGCGGCGCGGAAGAAGGGCCAGTGGGCGTACATGTCGCGCAGTATTTCAGGGGATGGAGGTTGGAGGTTGGACGTTGGACGCCCAAAGGGCGGGAGGGCCGTGCCCAAGCCATACCATCCAGGCAGGTTGAAGCGGCTTTGCATCCACGAGAAGACCCAAGGGATAGCGCGTATGTGTGTGACTTGCAATGCGCCGCCGCGCCGCGCGGTCGGGCGCGATCCGATGCGCAGGCGGCTGATTTCGTCAACGGGGGTGGCCGTTTGCCAATATTCGACGAAGCCAGGCGTTTCGTACACCAGATTGCGGTAGGCGCCGCGGGCGGAGGTTGCCATGGCAGTCATGGCAGAGCGCCATTCTTGGACGACGGACGACGGACGATGGACGACCGTCGTCTGTCGTCCGTCGGCTGTCGTCTCATCCACGCTCGCCAGCAGAACGGCATTCACAATTTGCTCAAGTTGCCGGTGGGCGATGTCGGGGTCGGCGTAGCGGGCGGCGAGGATTTCGCCCTGCTCGGTGAGGCGGAAGCGGCCGTTGACGGTGCCGGGCGGCTGGGCGCGGATGGCGCGGTTGGCCGGGCCGCCGCCGCGGGCCACCGTTCCGCCGCGCCCGTGAAAGAGGGTAAGTTGGATTCCGTGTTCGCGGCAAGTGCGGGCGATGTTTTCTTGCGCCTGATATAAAGCCCAGTTGGCGGCGACGTAGCCGCCGTCTTTGTTGCTGTCGGAATAACCGATCATGACGGTCTGTTCGTCGCCGCAAGTGGCGAGATGGGCGCGGTAGATGTCGAGGGCGAAGAGTTCGGCCAGGATGCGCGGGGCGGCGTCGAGATCGTCGAGGGTTTCAAACAACGGAACGATCTGCAATCCGTCTTCGCAACCGGCCCAGCGCGCGAGCAAGAGGACGGTGAGCACGTCGGCCGGGCCGCGGGTCATGGAGATGATGAACGGGCCAAGCAGGTCGCGGCCATAGACCGCGCGGGCGCGGGCCAGCAGTTGAAACAGCGCCCACGTTTCGGCGGTCTCGGCAGTGACACCCGGGCGGGGGGCGAGTGACGGCGTCGCGGCGGAGAAAAGTTGCCGCAGGGTGGCGGCCCGGGCGCGATCCGTGCCCTCTTCAAAATCAAAATCAATTTTCAACCCGCGCAGAATTTCGCCGAGGGCGGCGGCCAGCCGGCCGGACTCTTCGCGCACGTCGAGGCGGGCGGCATGGAAGCCGAAGATGTCGAACTGGCGGCGCACGGCGCGGAGCGTTCCGCCGGCCAGACGGCGCGGCACGGCGCGGGCGGCCAGGTCGAGTTGAGCCGTGAAGGCTTCGGTGTGGAGGCGGGTGACGTGCGGCGCGGAGGAGAGCAAGCGCGTTACCATGTCGTCTTTCGAGGCGTCTTCGAGATCGGCGGCGAGGAGGGAGAGGAGGAGGCGGTAGGGTTCGGCGGCGTAGCGTTTTTCGAGGAAGGCGATGTGCGGCGGGAAGGGGCGGCGCGCTTCGATCCTGGCCAGCAGTTCGGGCGGGAGCGGAACGCGGCGCGCGCTGAGGCTCAGGCGGCGGGCGAGGTCGTGCAGTGAGCGGCGGTGGCGTTCGACGGCGAGGCCGCGATGCAGGCGCAACGTTTCGGCGGTGACTTCGGCGGTGACGTTGGGGTTGCCGTCGCGGTCGCCGCCGATCCACGAGGCCAGCCCCAGCCAACCCGGCGGCGGTTCGAGGCCGGGGTAGTGTTCGGCCAGGGCGGCCTCGAGGTCGTCGCAGATGCGCGGCAGAACTTCCCAGAAGATGGAGTCTACGAAGTAGAGGCCGGTGCGGACTTCGTCGGTGACGGCCGGGCGGGCGGTGCGGGCGCGGTCGGTGAGCCACAGCGCGGTGATCTCGGCGCGCAGGGACTCGAGCGTGGTGTCGTGTTCGCGCGGAAGCAGGTCGGAATCGTCGAGGGCGCGCAGTGCGCGGCTGATGCGCTCAAGTCGGGTAAGGATGGTGCGCCGTTTGGCTTCGGTGGGGTGCGCGGTGAGGACGAGTTCGACGCGCAGGTTGCGGAGGACGGCGGCGAGTTGATCGTGCGAGACGCCGCGCGCTTTTAGTGTGGCGACGGCGTCGGCGATGGATTCGGCGGTGGGTGCGTTGCCGCGCTCGCGCTCGCGTTCTCGCAATGCCCGGACGCGGTTGATTTCTTCGGCCAGGTTGACGAGATCGAAGTAGAGGGTGAAGGCGGCGGCGATGGCGTAAGCAAAATCCGGCGAGAGGGCGGCGGCTTCGGCGGCGAGTTTGTCGGCGGCGTCCGGGTCTCCGGCGCGGCGGGCTTTAGCCAGCGCGCGGATGCGCTCTTCCGCTTCCAAATGCGCGCGCGATTCCTGTTCGGCGATGACGTCGCCGAGCAGTTCGCCGAGGAGATGAATGGTGGCGGAGAGCTCCATGATGTTTATCCGCAGATGACGCAGATGTTCGTGCTGTTTGTTCACTGGTTCTGCATAAAGTCGGGAGACACTAAGAACAAAACAGGCCGCGCGGTGCGGCCTGACTGATTCAGATGACCTTGAGCGACGTTTGCTTTTGTCCGCCCGCCGAGTTTCAGGCAAAACTGGCAACCGCTACATTGCGCAGCCTGGCAAAACTGCGGCGATGGAGTTTGATGCGTTCAATCTCATGCAACGTCTCCGCCGTGAGATAACTTTCACCGCAGTGCGGGCATACCACGATGGGCACATTCTCAATGACCAGCAGATTTGCGCCCTTGCCGTAACTCCGGGTCGCGTGCCTAACTTGTGCGCCGCTCTTGCCGCAAATATCGCAAACGAGAGTTTTGATTTTCATGTTATTCGACATAGACAGTGAGGACAACTAATTTGCCGATACGCCCGAACTTGGTAACAACGACGATGATTTTTGCGCCATCAACCGTTTTACCCCGAACCAGATATTTTTGTTCTTTGGTTTTGCGATCTTTTTGCCGCTCAATGATTGTGCCAGTGAGGGTGCCGCTTTCAATGTCAAAGATGGTCAGGCCGTCGTCATCCATCTCTTCGTCCGTGTGCAAGGTCATCACGTACTGACGGCGACGGACTTTCTCGCGCATGCGATTTAGAATGCGAGTATCCATGCTCCTATTTTATGGCAGATTGGCTTTGAATGCTTCAGCTTCGTGAACAACAATCTTGACGTTCATGATTCAACGTTCAGAGCGGGTGATGGGACTCGAACCCACGATATCTTGCTTGGGAAGCAAGCGTTCTACCACTGAACTACACCCGCGTATGACTTGCTGGCATTCTACCATCGCGCCAAAGTCGGGTCAAGTTTTGCATTGCAACCAACCCAAACCCGACGACTGCCACGTAAAACCCGAACCCGACCGGCGCGGGGAGGGCGAGTATATCGGCGAGGGGCTGGCGGATGAGGAGGAAGGCGCGCACGGTGGCGAAGAGGGAAATGAGGGAAATCAAGGAAGTCAGGGAACTCCATAGAGTAGCCCTGTGTGGGTGGAGCCGGACAAGCGCGACGGTGAGAAGCGCGGCAATGCCGGTGGCAACGGCGAGGATTAGTTGGGGACGCAATTCGGGATCGGCGGGCGCGGTGAGGATGAATGGGTAGGCGGGGAGGATGAGGTAGGAGGCGAAAAGTGCCGGGAATGGTTTTATCGCGAAGACGCAAAGGGCGCGAAGAGAAGAAAACGTATTTTTTTCTTGGCGTTCTTCGCGGCTTGGCGGTGGGTTCTTTTCCGCGAATGATGGAACGACGATGGCGGACAGCAAGGCGATCCCGGCCAGAGGGTACAGGATGTCGAGCCGCGTTATGGGGTAAGTGCCATTGCGGACGCTTTCGGCAAAGGTCATCCACTCGACCAGATCATAGCCGGACAGCCGGAGCGCGGCGGGGAGGGGCCACAGCCAGGGCGCAAAGTAGCCGAGCCAGGCCAACAATAATGGGGCGATTCTGAATGCGGAATGCGGAATGCGGAATGCGGAATGGGTCACTGCGAATTGCGCGTAATGCCTGAGGCGTGATGTATCACGAGTCACGCCTCACGTTTCACGCCTCACGTCTCACTCCGGGATGAC
>CAYYCF010000218.1:0-3099 GCA_964470235.1 uncultured Anaerolineales bacterium
GTGCTGGCCGATTTGAAACTCGATTTCGGCGGCGTGAGCGTTTCCGACACGTACCCCGAACCGCTCCCTGACCTGTTTGCCGGAAGCCAGTTGGTGTTGGTCGGCCGCTACCGCAAGGGCGGCGACACGACGATCACGCTGAGAGGCACGGTGAACGGCGAGTCAAGATCGTTCGAATACGGCGATCAACGTTTTCACCAGTCGGGCGGCGACGAATTCATCCCCCGCCTGTGGGCCACGCGCAAGATCGGATACCTGCTCAATCAAATTCGTTTGAAAGGCGAGAACGAAGAATGGGTGCAGACGATTGTGAACCTGAGCGTGCGCTATGGCATCGTCACGCCGTACACGTCGTATCTGATCACCGAAGAGAATATTCTCACTTCGTCGGGGCGGGGCGATGCGGCGGAGAATCAACTGCGAATGCTTGCCACCGCGCCCGCGCAGGCGGTGGGCGCTCCCGCCGTGCAAACGTCGCAAGACCAAGCCGCATTGCAATCCGCCGAGTCTGCCGCCGCGCCGGCGGACGAATACGCGCAGTCGGTGAAGATCGTCGGCGCGCGGGCGTTCCTCAACGTGAACGGCGTGTGGACGGATACGCAGTTCGATCCGTCGACGATGACGACGATGCCCGTGCAGTTCGCCGGCGACGACTATTTTGATTTGCTTGCGGCGCGACCCGAACTCGGCGCGGCGTTTGCGCTGGGCGAGCGGGTGATCGTGGTCAGCGACGGTGTGGCCTACGAAGTGATCGGCGAGAGCGCGCCGCCGATTGAGATTCCGCCAAGCGTGACGCCCGTGCCTTCGACCTCAAACAACCCGCCGCCGGTTTTGCTGAGCCCGACATCCGCGCCGACGACGAACAGCGGCGGGGCGTTGTGCCCTGGGGCGTTGGTGATGTTGGGGTTGGTTGCAATTCCGCTGGTGAGGCGGAGGAGATGAAAACAAAGACACCGAGTGTTCTGAAAACACTCGGCGTCTCGTGTTTGGATGTATGATAAACTCTGTGTCAGCCAGTGATGGAGGGGCTCAAAGATGGCAGTAGTGGATAGACCACCAACAATTCGGCAGTTGCCGATGCGCAAGATTCCGCCTCTGCAAAGCGGTGATCGGCTGTCTCGGCGCGAGTTTGAACGTCGTTACGAAACGACGCCGCGAATCAATAAAGCTGAATTGATAGAAGGAGTTGTCTTCATGCCATCGCCTGTCCACTTCCAGGCTCATAGCGAGCCGCATGGTCATATTGTTGGGTGGTTGGTTGCCTATTGTACGGCCACGCCGGGAGTGCGTTTGGGAGATAATGCGACGGTGCGCCTAGATATGGACAACGAGGTTCAGCCAGATGCGCTTTTGCAGTTGGAGCCAATGGCGGGCGGCAAAAGCAAGATTTCTGAAGATGACTATCTTGAGGGCGCGCCGGAATTGGTCATCGAAATTGCTGCCAGCAGCGCATCCATTGACCTGCATGACAAGCTCAAAGTCTATCGCCGCAACGGAGTTCAAGAATATTTCGTGTGGCAGGTGTATGACAAGCGCGTGGATTGGTTTGAGTTGCAGGATGGTGAGTATCTGCCTTTGGCGCGCGACGAAGAAAGCGGCGCGCATATGAGCAAGGTTTTTCCAGGTCTGTATTTGTCGGCCAAAGCATTGCTGGATGGCGATCTGGCGGGAGTGCTGGCTGAACTGCAGAAGGGGTTGGCTTCGCCCGAACACAAGGCCTTTGTAGACCAATTGGCGGCAAAGCGGGTGTGACTGCCGAAATGACAAAAGACACCGGGTGTTTGATAAACACCCGGTGTCTTTTTTTGCGCGGCTCGACGTTATTTGATGATGAACGACAGCGCGATCAGCGCGGCAATCAACAATCCGGCAAGGATGCCGATGCGCCTGAGGTCGCTCATGACGTGCGTGTAATCGGCGTTGATGGTCTCACTGCCGCTCGCGGATCGCACAACGCGGGCTACGGATTTGGCCGAGGTCGTCGGGCCGCCAGCAGTTTCGGCCGGTTGCATCGGGCCGGTGTACATAGGCACGTTGGGTTTGCGTGCTTTACGAGATTTTTTGCTCACCGTGTTTCTCCTGAAGAAGTCTGAACCGCAAAGGCGCGAAGATCGCGAAGGAAATATTTTTTCTTTGCGCCCTTGGCGTCTTCGCGGTTAAATAAAGTATAACACGGTTCACTTTTGTAATTCGGCAAACACCACGATTCTCTGCGTGTCCACCAGATACGGATAGCATGAGATCAACGTCAGGGTCGGGCCGACGGTGGGGTTCATCACATCCACCGTCGTAGGCTCGACGATGCGCGTGCCGGTGATCACGTAAATAAATTTTTCGGCTTGCGTGTAAATCATCACCTCGTCGCCGGGGTTCAGCCGATCCAGGTCGCGGAAGATTTCGCCGAAAATGTCGTTGTGCGCCGAGAACACCATGTTGCCCGGCTGGCCGGGGTCGCCGGTGGCCAGGTGTTGCGCCACGCCGCGCTTCAATTGCTCCCACGTGTCACCCAACACCACCGGCGCATCCACGCCCAGCGCCGGAATAACCATGCGCACGGCTTGCCTGGGCCCCGGAGTTGGAATCACAACGGGCGGCAACGCTTGCACCAGCGGGCGCAGGTTTTCTGGAATCTCGGCTTCGTTGAATTGCGCGCCGCCGGGCGCGGTGGGCGGCGTGTGTCCGGACGGTAGAACGACGGCGGTAATTAACGGTGTGGGCGAGGGCGTTGGCACTGCGCCAGTGGAAATAGCTTGCGACACTTCCTGGTTGAGCATTTGCAGAACCGTAGCCGAGTTGATTAGGACGTAGAACAGCCCGGCCACCGCGCCGATCTCGACGATGAGCAAAAAGAAATTGAAAATACGCGCCAGCCGCGATTTGGGTTTTGGCGGCGCGATCGGGGTGGACGCCCTCTCCACGATTTGGGCCCGGCCGGCTCGGCCGATGGCGCGCAGTTTCCTCATGCGGGCCTCGCGGGCCTCATGCTTTTTGATGGCGAGGACTTGTTCAAGCTCCTCGATGGAGAGGTCGTCAACGGAACGGCGGTCTTTCATGGGGGAGGCAGGTGAACAGGTGGACAGGTAAACAAGTAGACAGGTA
>CAYYCF010000218.1:3199-4489 GCA_964470235.1 uncultured Anaerolineales bacterium
GACAGGTAAACAAGTAGACAGGTATGGCAATACTTGTCTACTGTGTCTACCTGTTTACCTCTTTCGGCAAACCGCGCTCGTAAGACCAATCTTCGAGCCGCATGTATCCCCGTATCGCGTGGCTGGCGACGAAGCGCAACGGCTCCGGCGGCCAGGGGAGGGTGCGGCGGTTGACAAACCAGATGTCCGTCAGATCGGTCTTGTGTTCCAGCGCCAAGTCGGCCAGTGTTGCGCCGTTGAGCTGCGTCATGGATACGCCGTGCCCCACGCAACCCAAACTGTAGAGCGCGCGGGCGTCGCCAATCGTCCCGATGGCCGGGGCCATGTCCATCGGCACCGACACCGGGCCGCCCCAACGGTGGGTGAATTGGATCCCGCGCAGTTGCGGGAAGATCAACTGCACGTCCCGCTCTAACGTGGCAAACGTAATCGGATTCAAATCGCATTCCATATCTCGGCCAAAGGTCACGCTGACATCACTGCCGCCCATCGCGATGCGATTGTCAAGGGTGAGACGGAAGTAGTGGACGAGATTGCGCGCGTCCTCAATTCCCTGCCGGTTGCGCCAGCCGATGGAGTCGAGTTGCGCCGGCGTCAACGGCTCGGTGACGACCATGTGCGTGAACGCGGGGACTTGCTTCGAGCGCAGTTGCGGGAACAGGTGCGAATAGGCGTTGGTCGCCAGCACAATTTTGTCGGCAGTCACTTTGCCGCCCGGGGTGGTGAGGGTGAACTTCGCGCCGCGTTTGATCTCGCGCACGGGCGTGTTCTCGAAAATCTGCGCGCCGGCCTGCGCCGCGATGCGTTTGAGTTCGCGCACGTGCTTGGCCGGGTTGAGCAGACCGCAGCGCGGCTCCCACCACCCGCCGAGGAAGAACGGCGAATTCACTTCGGCGCGAATGCGGCCGGCGTCAATCCATTCGATGCCGGTGATGCCCAGGCCGGTGAGTATTTCAAGATCGTGCTGGATGCGTTTGACGTAGCCCGAGGTGGTTGCGGCGCGCAAGAAGCCGGGGAACCAGTAATCGGACTGCAGGTTGTGTTCTTTGATCAGCGCGTCCACGGTGTCTACGGCGCGCTCCATATAGCGGTGGGCTTCGACGGTGCGCTGGTGGCCGAACAGGGCTTTGGTGACGGTCGGCTCGAGTCCGAACAACGTCATCGAGAATCCCCCGTTGCGCCCGCTCGCGCCGAAGCCGACCACTTCGCCCTCCAGCACGGCCACTCGCAGGCCTGGCTGCATTTTCTTCAAATGATAGGCCGTCGAGAGTCCGGTGAAGCCGCCGCCGA
>CAYYCF010000219.1:0-4484 GCA_964470235.1 uncultured Anaerolineales bacterium
CTCATGAGGTAACGATTCGCGGTTCGGTAACATTTTCCCATGAGGTCACTCGGGATGGCGCTCTATTTTATTGATGCTATACTCCGCCGCTTGCGGCCAATATTCGCAGAGGGATCAAGTCAAGAGGAGAAAACCATGTTCAAGGAATTCAAGGCTTTCATCATGCGCGGCAATGTGGTGGATTTGGCCGTCGGCATCATCATCGGCGGCGCGTTCGGGAAGATTGTGTCCTCGTTGGTCAACGACATCCTCATGCCGCCCTTCGGGTTGTTACTCAAGGGAGTGGATTTCTCGAATCTATTCTTGAGCTTGTCGGGGAAGTATGCCACGTTGACGGAGGCGCAGGCCGCGGGCGCGCCGACGATCAATTACGGCATCTTTCTCAACAATGTGATTGATTTCATCATCGTGGGCTTCGCCGTGTTTCTGCTGGTGCGGGCGGTGAACCGCATGCAAGCGCCGCCCGCGCCGCCGCCCGCCGCGCCGACGACGAAGGAATGCCCTTATTGCTTCACGGCGATCCCGATTCCGGCCACGCGCTGCCCGCACTGCACGTCGGAGTT
Source organism: uncultured Anaerolineales bacterium (assembly GCA_964470235.1). GTDB lineage: Bacteria > Chloroflexota > Anaerolineae > Anaerolineales > VGOW01 > VGOW01. Next base: position 564 of record CAYYCF010000219.1, read on the forward strand.
GAAGGGTAAGAAGTAACGTACTTGTTTACCGTGAGAACTATAGAACCGCTGAAACGCTGAAAACACTGATTTCGCTGAGGGTCTCTGCGGGCCAATGACCGCCTTCAGCGTGTTCAGCGCTATCAGCGACTCAGCGATTCAATGGGCTGGCGGCGCAGACTCACCACACGGTAAACACGTACGAAGTAACAAACGCGGCGCGATCAGCCCAATTGAATACGGGGGTTTTCCAGCCGGGCAGAGATGCCCGGTTTTGCGTTACTTTGGTATAGAAGTAATAGTTCGTGTTTCTTGACTTACCTTCATATTTAGGTTATACTCTTGCCCGGAGTAATAAAAATGCCTAAGAAAATTGCCCGACGTAAAATCAAAGAAGCTGCGGCTATCTATTCTGCCGCCCCAATCCCTGTTCGCGGCTCATTTGAAACCTCTATCACTTCAAAGGGCCAGATTGTGATTCCGGCATCCCTGCGGCGCAAATTCGGCATTACACCGCAGACGCGGATCGTTATTTACGAAGAGGGCCAGCAGATCATCTTGAAACCGATCACTTCTGAAGCGATTCGGCAATTGCACGGGTCGCTCAAAGGCTCAGGGATGGTCAGGGCGTTGCTGGAAGAACGGGCGGCAGATCGGGAGCGAGAAGATGCCAAATTCAGCCGTTCTCGATAGCTTCGCCGTGTTGGCTTTTCTGGAGCAAGGGTCGGGCCACGAAACAGTCGCCGACCTTTTTCACCTCGCGTCTCAAGGGGAAGTTGCGTTGCTCATAAGCGTAGTCAATATGGGTGAAGTCTGGTATCAGATTGCCCGCGCGCATTCAGATGCGATAGCCGATGAGAAGACAGCGGCACTCAAGGACTTGGGCGTCAAAGTAGTGGATGCCGATTGGCAACTTACCCGACAAGCCGCGCTGTACAAAAAATCAGGAGGCATTTCTTATGCCGATTGTTATGCCGCCGCTCTGGCGAAACAATCGAACACTTACGTCGTGACTGGTGACGCCGAGTTCAAGCGAGTTGAAAAAGACGTAAAGGTCCGATGGATCGGCAAGTAGCCAATGGACCTCTTCGACCACGCCCTCCGCGACCGCCTCTCCTCCGAAGCGCCCCTCGCCGCGCGCATGCGCCCGCGCGCGCTGGATGAATTCGTCGGGCAGGAGCATATTGTGGGGGAGGGGCGGCTGTTGAGGCGGGCAATCGAAGCCGACCGGCTCTTTTCGTCGATCCTTCTTTGGGGGCCGCCCGGCACGGGCAAAACCACGCTGGCGATGGTGATCGCCAACACTACCCAATCGCATTTTGAGACGATCAGCGCCGTGCTGGCCGGCGTGGCCGATCTGCGCAAAGTGATCGCCGAAGCCAAAGAACGGCGCAAACTGCACGGCACGAAAACAATTTTGTTCGTGGACGAAGTGCACCGTTGGAACAAAGCTCAACAGGACGCGCTTCTGCCGCACGTCGAGGACGGCACGATCACGCTCATCGGCGCGACGACGGAGAATCCGTATTTCGAGGTGATCGGCGCGCTGGTCTCGCGCTCGCGCATTTTCCAACTGCGCCCGCTGGCCGATGAGGACGTGCAGACCGTGATCGAGCGCGCGGTCAAAGACGAGATGCGCGGTTTCGGAAAGCGAACGATCGAATTAGAGACTGAGGCGATGGCGCATTTGATCAACGTGGCCGGCGGCGACGCGCGCAACGCGCTGAATGCGGTGGAGTTGGCCGTGGAAACCACGTCCCCCGGCAGAGAGGGCCTCATCCGGATCACGCTCGATGTGGCAGTCGAGTCGATCCAGAGGCGGGCGGTGCTGTACGACAAAGACGGCGACGCGCATTACGACACGATCAGCGCCTTCATCAAAAGCGTGCGCGGCTCCGATCCCGACGCCGCGCTCTATTGGCTGGCGAAGATGCTGTATGCGGGCGAGAGTCCGCGCTTCATTCTTCGGCGGCTGATCATTCTGGCGGGCGAAGATATTGGGTTGGCGGATCCGATGGGGCTGGTGGTGGCCAACGCCGCGGCGCAGGCATTTGATTACATCGGTTTGCCGGAGGGCGTCTATCCGATAGTGGAGGCGACGCTCTATCTGTCAACCGCGCCGAAGAGCAACAGCGCCGGCGCATACTTCAAAGCGTATAACACCGTAGAGTCCGAAGGCAAAGTGGACGTGCCACAGCATTTGCAAGATGCCAGCCGCGACGCGAAAGGGTTGGGGCACGGGCAGGGCTACGTTTATCCGCACGAGGTGGAGGGGCATCACGTCGGCCAGCAATATTTGCCCACGGCCGTGCTTGGCACGTACTTCTATCGCGCCTCCGATCAGGGCTATGAAATGGCAGTGCAAGATCGGCTGGCCCGCTGGCGCGAGGCGCAGAGAAAAGCGTTGAACATTGAAAACGCGCGCGAACTGCCCGATCTCTCCACTGCGGAGATCATGGCCATCAAGCAAAGAATGAGCAAGTAGGAGGATGAAGCCCACTCGCTCTATCGCCCTCATTCATTACTCCGCGCCGCCCGTCGTCGGCGGCGTGGAGAGCGTTCTGGCGCATCACGCGCGCTTGATGGCCGACGACGGCCAGGCCGTGCGGATTTTGGCGGCGCGCGGCGAACAATTCGACGAACGCATACCGTTGTTCCAACTGCCGCTGATCGATTCGCGTTCGCCGCGCGTGCTGGCGGCGAAAGCCGAACTCGACGCCGGGCGCGCGCCGCCCGACTTCTCTGCGCTGACCGCCGACATCACCCGCGCGCTTCGCTCGGCCCTCGCCGGCGTCCACCTCCTCATCGCCCACAACGTCTGCTCGCTCAACAAAAATCTCGCGCTCACCGCCGCGCTCCACGCGCTCTCTCGCGAATCGAAATCTCCAAAACTTATTCTCTGGCATCACGATCTGGCCTGGACGCCGCCGCGCTACCGCGACGAACTGCACGACGGGTGGCCGTGGGATTTGCTTCGCGCGCACTGGCCGGGCGTCCGGCACGTCGTGGTCTCCGAATTTCGCCGCCGCGAACTCGCCCATCTTCTCAACATTGCCGCTGACTCAATTACCGTCGTGCCGAACGGAATCGAAACGGCGCGCTTGCTCAAACTCGAACCGCAGACGGAATCGTTGATCGACTCGATGCAATTGGCGGACGCCGAACCACTATTGCTTCTGCCCGTCCGCATCACACCGCGCAAAAATATCGAACTGGCTCTGCGCGTCTTGGCTGCGCTGCGCCGCCAGTGGCCGCGCGCGATGCTCGTCGTCACCGGCCCCGAAGGACCGCACAACCCGGCCAACGCCGGATACAAACGCGCGCTGTTCGACTTGCGCGACGAACTCGGACTGCGCGGCGCGGCGCACTTTGCCGCCGAAGACGCCGCCGCCCTGACGCGAAGCGTGGCCGAAGGGCTGCCCGATGCGGTGGTGGCCGACTTTTTCCGCCTGGCCGACGCGCTGATTCTGCCCAGCCGCGAAGAAGGATTCGGCATTCCGTTGCTGGAAGCCGCCCTCACGCGCCTGCCGGTTTTCTGCGCCGATATTCCGCCACTGCGCGACCTCGGCGGCGACGAGGCGGTCTATTTTTCTCCCGACGGCGATCCAGGCTCGGTGGCCGGCCTGATCGCGGATCGCCTGCGGGCCGATCCGGTTTATCGTTTTTCGGCGCGGGTGAAAAATCGTTTTACGTGGGGACGAATTTACGCCGATCACATCGCGCCGCTTTTACTTGAATGAATTAGGACTTACGCAGTTCAGACCGATAGGAACCACAGATTTCACGGATTACACGGATTTTTTTTATCGCCTCCATCTGTGAAATCCGTGTAATCTGTGGTTGCTTTTCTTTCAACTGCGTAACTCCTATGAATTATGAACCCACATATCTTTGCCTCCGTCCGCACGGTATTGTTGCCCGTCGTGTTTGAATGCGATTGCG
>CAYYCF010000220.1:0-4474 GCA_964470235.1 uncultured Anaerolineales bacterium
TCTCATCCGTGATTTCAACTCCATAATCTCTCGACGCGCTCTCGCGGCTCACTTTGCCGTCGCGCACGTCGCAGATGAGCTGGGCGCGGTCGCGCTCTTTAGAGTCGCCGTAACCGCCGCCGCCGGCCGCGTCCATGATCACAACGTCGCCGGGGTGCAGGCGTGTGAGGCCGTAGGGGTTGCCCGATTGGCCGTTGACGAGAAATCGCGCTCCGGCCCCAGGCCCGCCGCCGAACAGGCCATCGGGCGGGAGGCGGAAGCGACCCGACTGGATGCCAAGATTCACCGGCGGCTGGGGCGCGTACTCGTCACGCTCGGCGGGCACGCAGAAAACTTCACGCCGCCCCAACGCCCCGCGCTGTTTGCCCGGCCCGCCCGAATCCGCGATCAACTCGCGCCGTTCAACGATGATCGGCGAGTCGCTTTCCAAAATTTCAACCGGCGTGTTGGCCCCGTTGGCCGGGAAGATGAAACTGCCTTCGCCATCGCGCATACTGCCCGCGCCCAGTCCGCCGCCGCGAATGAGAACGGCGTGGAACGGTTGCCCATTGTTGCGCCGCCCGTAGAAAACCTGCATCGTCGCCGGTGTGCCGCCGCTTCCGGCGACGACTCGATCCGGCAGGGCGCCCGCCAGCGCGCGATAAATAATCTCGGTCATGAAGTGCCCGATCTGCATGCGCGCCGCCACCGCCGCCGGGAACTTGCAGTTGACCACGGTGCCTTCGGGCGCGGTCAAATGAATCGGCGCGGCGCTGCCGTCGTTGTTGGGAATGTCCGGGTCGAAGATGCTCTTGACGGCCATGTGGACGTAAGCGTACGTGAAATTGTAAACGACGTTGCCGCCCCAGTCCACCTGCGGCGAGGAGCCGGTGAGATCAACTTTGATGTCGCTGCCCGCGACCTCGACCGCGCATTTGATAACCAAATCGGCGCGGCCTTCCATCTGCTCGATCACGCCCTCGGCGCGATAGACGCCGGGCGGCACTTTGGCGATGGCCTCGCGAATGCTCCGCTCGCTCCGGCTGATGATCTCGTCGGCCAGATCATCCAACCCGTCGAGATGGCGCTCGGCCAGCATCCGGCACACTTGCCCGGCGCAGACGTGGTTGGCGGCAATTTGCGAGCGGATGTCGCCGATGACCTGCTCCGGTGTGCGTACGTTCCAGCGGATCATGTCCAGCACGGCCTCGTTCAACTTTCCGCCGTCGTAAAGTTTCACCAGCGGGATGAACAGCCCTTCCTCGAACACGTCGTGGTTGTCCGAGGCCACGCGCCCGCCGATGTCGGCGTGATGCAAAACGCAGGCGGTGAAGGCGGTGAGTTGATCGCGATAAAAGATCGGGCTGAGCACGCACACGTCGTTCAAGTGCCCGGCCAGCGCCCAGGGGTCGTTGGTGATATAGGCATCGCCGGGGCGGAAGGAATCGGCGGGCAGGCTTTGCACCAATTTCTTGACACCCAACGCCATCGCGCCGGATTGACCCGGCGTGGCAAACGAGCCTTGGGCCAACTCGCGCCCGCGCCGGTCGGTGAACATGCAAGTATAGTCGTGCGCGTCGCGCAGCAAACTGGAAAAGGCGGTGCGGGCCACGGCGGCGTCGGCTTCGTCCACAATGGAGAGCAGTCGCCGCCAGAGGATTTCGAGGGTGACAGGATCGAATTTTTGAGTCATGCTTTTTGCCCGGCGCCTTGTGGTACGGGGTCAGCCTTCGGTTTCCACATATTTTTGGGGGACTGTCGGCGCATCTGCTCAATAATGGCGACTTTTTCTTCCCACGATAAGGCGGCCAGCGCCAATCGTCGTTGGGCTTTCGCAACCAGAATATGAGAAATATCAGGATACGTTTTGGGCCGGAGGGGGTTATTCATTTTCATTGAGGAACCGCTTTCTAAAATCGGCCCACTTGGGCGTGAGGCCATGCCGGGCAACGATTTCTTCCAGCGTCGCCCGGTTGAGAGCATTCAATTCAAAGAACTGGATCAGCCGCGCATGATCTTTGGGCCGGCCCGTGTTTAGCATAATGGCGGCCAAATGCTCCGCGCTCAAAACGCGCGTGGGCGTTGAGCCAAAGTTCACCTCCAGCGCATTGGTCAGCGCTTCCTCGGTCAATTCGTCATACACGGGAAGAAACTGCACCGGCCAGTCTTCGACGACAATCGCTTCACCCTGCGGGGTGTAGCCGCGCCGGGTGAGATAATCATAAACGGGAGTGAGGGAAATCAACCCGGACGGCGAAACCGGCAGAATCACAAAGATATCGAGGTCATACGTTTGAACCGGCTCAATATACCGGGTGGCCGCCACTGCTCCGGCGATGGCGTAGCGCCCGATGAGACCTTCCCGTTCCAGTTGGTTGATGACGGCCAACGTTTTTTCCATTTTTCTCTTGACCCTCCACTACCTTCACCTCTTCGTCCATCAGCCTGTACAGTTCACGCGAAGCCGCTTCGCGAGCGTGTCAACCTGCCGGTCGGTGAACATGCAGGTGTAGTCGTGCGCGTCGCGGAGCAAACTAGAAAAGGCGGTGCGAGCCACGGCGGCGTCGGCTTCGTCCACAATGGAGGGCAGTCGCCGCCAGAGGATTTCGAGGGTGACGGGATCAAATTTCCGCGCCATATTTTTGCTCTCTTTCGGGAACGCTCCACCCCGCCGACCACGCCCGAAGCCGCATACGAAATGAAGCCACTTTCCAACTATGCCAACCGCCTTTGCCAGAAAACCGCGCACGTGGCGCGGTCGGCGTGCGCGTGTTTGCGGTTCGTGCGTGTTCTTGCGTATTTCGTGACATGCAATTTGCAGTTACGCTTTGATAACTGACTCAGGCGAAGATTACGCTGTATCTCTATGCCCTCTGAACGCATGCAAAAACTCCTTTGCTGGTTGCATTGACCAAAGAAATATGCATGCACAACTCAAGATGTAGAGAGGAACAATGAGTAAGCCCATGATGATTGTTCCCACCAGATTTCCGTGCGAGAAAAGGAACTCATAGAATGGAACAGATTGGTAACCAACGCCATCAATCCACTTTCCGCTCGGAAAAGGATTTCCACCAGTAACCTGAACGACAATGATCCAGGGAAGTTGCAAGAGAAGAAGCATTACCCCAAGCAGAACTAGGCACAAGAAGGCTTTGATTGAGTAGGCGAAAAAAACCAATGCTGCCTTGGACAGCGGATTTTTTCCCTGTTAAGAATGCTCCATCCAAGGATGCCGCCGACCCCTGCGATGGACATGACACCAGATATGATACCAATTATGTCTGCGTAGTAGCTCAAATCCTTGTCCATCTCTGAGTACCTTTCTGCCGAATCTGGAGGCTAATTCGACAACGGATTAACAGCTTATGAGTCCGTTGCTCGGAGCGTGCCATTACTCCTCATGAGACCATAGCATGACCGCAAACGCCATGGCACGCCGACCACGCCCGAAGCCGCTCACGAAATGAACACACGCTCCAACTGTGCCAACCACCTATGCCAGAAAGCCGCGACGGTGGCGTGGTCGGTACGCGTGGATTTGGCGGCGTTCAATGCGCGAGAATAGCCATTTCCATCAACTGGTTCAATGCGGCGTTCACTGGCTGTGATGATTGTATCCGGTTTATGATTCGGAAGATTTCGCCTCTTACGGGTTCTGTTTCTTCAAATTCAAGGGCAAACTCTAGAAGGGAGACAGCATGAGCAAAATCTTCTTGAAGGCATAAACTCTGCGCTACATAAGCACAATGATTGACCAAGTCACCTACAGTGGGATGCCGAGACGCGGTGTATTGATTTTTGATTTGCATACATCGTTTGAAAGAATCGCGTGCCTGCGGGAACTCGTATTCTTTGAGAAACTCCCAAATGAGCGGAACCCAAATGTCCAGTAATGTGACACCGTCTCCCGCTCCACCGTAGCGTTCTATGAAATCAAGCAATTTGTACGCCGTCTCCGTGTTTCCGCGTTGAGATTGCGCCGCTGCTAAACTGGCGATGCCGCTCATTCCATTTTGTGTGAGAAGATTTCCAAACAGTTTTTCTTGGCGTTCTTTTCTGTCGCGGCATAACCCTTTGCGGATAGTTCTTCGATTGTCTTCAGTCCATCGTTAACGCCGGATTGGAAAATTCTGTTACCCTTTCCCTTTCCGATGTAGAAGGGTCTGTTAGTTTCAGGATTGACAAGCACATAGACGTAGTAACCAATCCTCTCAATTATTGATGGTGTGAACTTTGAATCGTCCATTGCCTTTTCGTCTCCGTCAGCGACGCGCCGTCGGACTGCAAGGGCATGACACAAAACCCATATTCCACGATGCGCAAGTGTCGGGAATCACGGCAATTTATCGTTCTAACCCGTCACTTCTCTGACAGTATAGTGCGCTTCCCCCTACATCTCGATCCACAAGAACCCGAACTCATCCACCTTCACCTCAGCATCTTCCCCGACGATTACGGTCGACTCGCGTTCCTCGACGATCGCCGGACCGGT
>CAYYCF010000221.1:0-2849 GCA_964470235.1 uncultured Anaerolineales bacterium
GACGATTTGATTGACGGCTCGCTCTTGCGCCGCGGCATTCCCACGTTGAACGCGAACTGGACTCCTGGCGCGACGGTGCTGACCGGCGACTACGTATTCGCCCGCGCCGCCGATCTTGCCGCCCAAACGGACAGCGTGCGGGTCATGCGCATCTTCGCCCGCACCTTGATGGTGATGGTGAATGGCGAGATCAATCAGATGTTCGAGAGCCGGGGTATGGCCAGCCGCGACGATTACTACCGCCGCATTTACGCCAAGACTGCGTCGGTGTTTGAGGCGGCCACCGAGGCCGGGGCCGTTGTGGGCAAGGCCAACGAGACGCAAATCACGGCATTAGCCGTGTTCGGGCGCGAAGTGGGATCGGCGTTTCAAATCGTGGACGACATTCTGGATTTCGTCGGCGACCCGGCGCACATTGGCAAACCGGTGGGCGGCGATTTGCGGCAAGGGCTGGTGACTCTGCCGGCGTTATATTTCATAGACGAGCATCCCGACGACCCCGACATCAAAGCTTTGCTCAACGGTCACATGGGCGACGCGGAGATCAGCGCGCGCGCCGTCACTGCCATTCGCAACTCCAATGCCATCCCCGCTTCGTTGGAAGAGGCGCGGGCGTTTGCGGCGCGGGGCATCGCCGCGCTCGACCTTTTGCCGGCCGGGGCGCAAGTCGACTCTCTTCGCGCCATCGCCGAATACGTCGTCAGCCGCGATCTGTGAAAGGTGAGGAGCGAAAAATGAAATCGGTTGCTCGTAAATCTAACGGGCCTCGGCGGCGCAAACTCACTGCGCTGACGCTCACGGCTATTCTTCACAAAGAGAAGCGATGGTACGTGGCCGAGTGTCCGGAAGTTGGCACCGTAAGTCAAGGCAAGACCATTGAACTGGCTGTAGCCAACTTGAAAGAAGCCACAGAGCTTTATCTCGAAGAGTTTCCGCAAGAAAAAACCTTAGCGCCCTTTGCGTCTTCGCGGTGAATTTCTTGCTTCTTGCGCGAATGAGCGACTGGGCTTCAAACTCGACGAGTTTCGCAAAGCATTGAAATAACTCATGCGAATCGGCCTCGTCACCGGCGAATATCCTCCCATGCAGGGCGGTGTCGGCGATTTCTCGCGTGAACTTGCTTTCGCTCTGGCCGCGCTCGGTCATTCCGTTCACGTCATTACCCACGCACAGGCAACCCTTGCACCTACCCCCATGCGGGCGGGGGCCAGCCCCGCCCCTACAATACACCCCGTCATTCGCTCGTGGAATTTTCAATCGCTCTTTGCGATTCGCCGTCTGGCCCGCGCGCTTTCTCTCGATCTGCTCAACATTCAATACCAAGCCGCCGCTTACGGCATGACGCCGCCGATTCATTTTTTGCCGCGCCTCGCCGATCTGCCGACGGTGGTGACGTTTCACGATCTCCGCGTTCCCTATTTGTTTCCGAAAGCCGGGCGCTTGCGCCAGGCGGCGGTGACGCATCTCGCGCAAACGGCCCGCGGTGTCATCGCCACCGATCCGGCAGATGAAAAGGAACTCCGTCGGCGCGGCATCGAGTGCGTGACTCAGATTCCTATCGGCAGTAACATTGCGCCCGCGCCGCCGCCGGATTACAACCGCGCCGAGTGGCGGGCGCGTTCCGGCGTTCTGCCGGACGAGTTTCTGCTGGGCTACTTTGGCTTTCTCAATCCGTCGAAAGGCGGCGACACGTTGATCGCCGCGCTGGCCGGGTTGGCCGGGCGCAAGTTAAACGTGAAACTGATATTGATCGGTGGCCGCGCGGGATCGAGCGATTCTCAAGTGAACGAAACTTTCGGCGCGGACGTGGATCGCCTAATTGCCGATTTCGATCTGGCCGATCGCATTATCCGCACCGGCTTTGTGGCGGCGGCGGAAGTGTCGGCGCACTTGTTGGCCTGCGATGCGATGGCACTGCCGTATCGCGATGGGGCGTCGTTCCGGCGGGGGTCGTTTATGGCGGCGCTGGCGCACGGTTGCGCGATCATTACCACCGAGCCGAGCTATCCTCTGTCGGAGTTGCAGAACGGGGTAAACGTTCGCCTTGTCCCGCCGGACTCGGCTTCGGCCATCGTGTTGGCTGTTTCAGAACTGCTCGACGCGCCTGAACTGCGCGCGCGGTTGGGGCAGGGCGCGCGCAAACTGTCGAAACAATTTGCCTGGGATACAATTGCGGCGCGCACTGATGAATTTTTCCAGGAAGTTATCCACCGCTGAGACGCAGAGAAGGCGCGGAGAACCCAGAGAATCTGATCAAAATCTCTGCGAACTCCGCGTAAACTCCGCGTCTCTGCGGTTAACTGCCGCATGACCCTGATGCAACACCGCTTTGCAATCGCCCTGCTCGCGCTCTTCGTCGCCATCGGCTTCACCTATGCCATCACCACGCCGCTGTTCGAAGCATCGGATGAACTGTGGCACTACCCGATGGTGCAGCGCCTCTCGCGCACATTCGAACTGCCGGTGCAAGACCCGAATAATGTCGGCCCGTGGCGGCAAGAGGCCAGCCAGCCGCCGCTGTATTACTACCTCATGGGTTGGGCGACGGCCTGGATTGACACCGGCGACATGGCGCAAACGCGCTGGCTCAACCCGCACGTAGACAACGGCATCCTCACGCCGGACGGCAACACCAACCTGGCCATACACACCTACGCAGAAAAATTTCCGTGGCACGGGACGGCGCTGGCGGTGCGCTGGGCGCGCCTGCTCTCGGTGCTGATGGCCGCCGGCACGGTCTTTTTCACCTATCTTCTGGCGAGCGAGTTTTTCGAGAGCGAGAGTGAGCGGCTGGCCGCCGCCGCGTTTGTGGCCTTCACGCCGATGTTTGCTTTCATTTCCGGCTCGGT
>CAYYCF010000221.1:2949-4406 GCA_964470235.1 uncultured Anaerolineales bacterium
CCCGCTCTTGTAATCTCCGGCTGGTGGTACGTCCGCAACCTTGTTTTGTATGGCGACTTGCTCGGCTGGAGCGCGTTCATCGCCGTGCTGGGCAAGCGCGCCGCTCCGGCCTCACTGGCGCAGTTGTGGGGCGAGCGGTTCAGTTTTGCTAAAACGTATTGGGGTCTTTTCGGCGGCATCAACGTCCCCATGCCGGATTGGGTTTACCTTACCCTTAACTCCATAGCTCTTCTTGCCATCGCCGGTTGCGCTTTTGCTTTTCTCAGAACTCTCCTTGTCTCCTTGTTTCCGTGTCTCCTTGTCTTCCGCTCCCCGTCTCTCCGCGCCTCTCGCCCTCCCCTTCATTTCCCGCAGTTCCCTCATTTCCTTGTCTTGGCCCACCTCGCCCTGATTTTTTACGGCCTGATCCAGTGGGCGACTATCACTTGGTCGTCGCAAGGCCGCCTGGTCTATTCCGGCATCTCCGGTATCGCGGTGCTGTTCGTGATCGGAATGCGAACGATTCTTCCTCAGCGTATTCGCCCGTTTGCGTTGGGCGCGATTGCGCTGTTCATGGCCGCCGTTTCCGCCGTTGCGCCGTTCGCCTGGATCGCGCCGAGGTACGCCGATCCGCCCGCGCTCACCGCCGCGCAACTGGCCGCATTTCCAAACAGAACAGACGTGGACTTCGGAGCGATTAACTATCCGGCGGAAATGCGTTTGTTGGGTTATCAAATGGAATCGGCCAGCGCCACGCCCGGCGGCCCGGTGAAGGTCACGCTGTATTGGCAATCGCTCGTCGGCATGGATCGCGACTGGAGTGTGTTCGTGCACGTCGTGGACGAGAATCAAATCGTCGTCGCTCAACGCGACACTTACCCCGGGTTGGGACTTTTGCCAACGCGCAAATGGGCCGTGGGTCAAACTGTAGCCGACGCCTATGTACTCACACTGCCGCCGACCGTGTACGCCCCGTCCGATGCCCGCGTTGAAGTCGGCCTTTACGATTACAATACCGGCGAGCGTTTGCCGGTTGTCAACGGCGATCAGTCCGGGAACGATGCGCTGACGCTGTCGCCGTTCCTCATTGTTCCCAATACGGGCGACTTGCCGAATCCGGTGGCGATCAATTTCGGAAACCAAGCCGAACTCGCCGGTTACAACATGGATCGGAGAGCGGTAGCGGCCGGCGACTCCATCACTTTAACGCTGTACTGGCGCGGCCTGCGGTCTATGAAGACGAACTATTCGGTCTTTGCGCACGTTCGCGGCCAGGGCGAATCGCTGTGGGCGCAATCGGATTCGTGGCCTCAAGACGGAGCCGCGCCCACTGCCACCTGGACGCCTGGGCAGCTCGTCGAAGATACGCGCGCCCTCACTCTCAAACCTGACACGGCTCCCGGCGTTTACGATGTTGAAATCGGACTCTACGACGAGCACGGCGACCGATTGCAGTTGATTCTTCCCGATGGCCGCCG
>CAYYCF010000222.1:0-4394 GCA_964470235.1 uncultured Anaerolineales bacterium
AGCGTCGCCCACGTCGTCAATACGGTGGCCCTTTTTGATCTCGTCGGCGGGGGTGTTCGTGATTGGCGAGTCGAAGTAGGCGTTGTAAATATCCGTTTGATTCGCTTTGGCGTAATCGAGCGCGGCCTGATTGGGGTTGGTGTAGGGGAAGTCGCGCAACATCAGCCAGAACAAATCGCCCTGCATGGAGTAGTTGAGCCAGGCGTATGCGGCGTCGGGGTGCGGCGCGTCCGCCGGGATGGCGTAATTGTCCTGCCACAGGATCGCGCCCTCAGTCGGATAGATGTATTGAATGGCGGCGTTTTCCTGTTGCGCCAAAAACGCTTCGCCTGTCCAGGTCAAGCCCAGATCAACGTCTCCGGCGATCAACGCCGTCTTGGGGCTGTCGCTGTCGAAAAGCTTGACGTTGGGCACCAGCTCGGCCAATTTCGTTTTGGCCTCGTCCAGTTGCGCCGCATCCTTCGTATTCACGTCGTACCCGAGCGTGAGCAGAGTAGCGCCGATAACGGCGCGCGAGTCGTCCAACAGTACGATGCGCCCGGCATATTCGGGATTCCACAGATCGGCCCACGACTTGGGCGGATTGGGAACGGCGTCGGTATTGACCACGATGGCATCCGTTCCGGCCTGGTACGGCAGGGTATATTCGTTGCCCGGATCAAACGAGAAGTTGAGGTAGTTCGGATCGAAGTTGCCCATGATCGCGAGTTTGCTCTTATCCAACTTTTGCAGGAGCCCTTGCCGGATCATCAGACTCACAATGTAATCGGTCGGCTGGACGAGGTCATAGTTGGCGCTTCCGGCCGAGAGTTTGGCGTACATCTCTTCGTTAGCCGAGTACTCGTCGTGGTTGACCGTGACGCCGTAGATCAGTTCGAAGCAATCAATAATGTCCGGAGGGATGTATTCCGTCCACACGAACAGGTTAAGTTCCTTGGACGTGACTTCGGACTTTGATTGGGGCTGTGGGCAGACGAAGCCCGAGCCCAGGGTCAACGGGGCGGCAGTAGGCGCGGCCCCCCCGCCGCAGGCGGCGAGCACGATGCTCGCGGCCACGAGCGTGACAAGCGATTTGAACAACGTTGGTTTGTACATGAAACTCCTCCTAGAGTTTGCGTATGGCATATAGCGTATAGCATATCGCGTATAGCTGGCAGCCAAACGATAAGCGATACGCGCGATGCGCGATAGGCGATGGGCGATACGCTATTAGCGACTTCGACTTTCGATTCTCTGCGACAAAAAGACGGCCACCAACACGGTTAGGATCCAAACGGTCGAGAGCGCGTTCGCTTCGGGCGTGATGATGCGCCGGAGCAGGCCGTACACATAAATGGGCAGGGTGGTGGAGCCGGGGCCGTTGGTAAAAAAGGTGATGACAAAATCGTCCAGCGAGAGCGTGAAGGCCAGCAGCGCGCCGGAGAGCACGCCGGGGGCAATAATGGGTAAAGTCACACGCGTGAAGGTCGTCACTTCATTCGCGCCCAAATCCATCGCCGCCTCTTCGACTGCTTTGTCGAAACCGTGCAAACGCGCCCGCACCACTAGCGTGACAAACGGAATGCTGAAGGCAATGTGGGCCAGAATCACCGTCCCCAACCCGAGCGACAACCGCGCATCGCCCGTCAGCACTAAAGAAGTGTTGAGCCAATTGAATAAGTTGCTGAACAACACCAAGATGCCGATGCCCATCACAATCTCTGGAATAACGATGGGAATGTACAGCGCCGCTTCGGAAAACGTTTTGACCGGAAAGCTGTAACGTTGGAGCGCCAGGGCGGCCATCGTGCCGATCACGCTCGACACGACGGTGGACGTGAAAGCGATGGTGAGCGTGTTGCGGGCGGCGGCCAGCACCTCGTCGTTTTTGAACAGCATGCAAAACCAGTAGAACGGGCCGCACGCGCCTTGATTGACCACTCCTTCGAAGACGACGTTGGTTCGCGACGAGTTGAAGGCAAAAAGTATCAGCACGAAAATCGGCGCGTAGAGGAACCCGTACACCAGCGCGGTGGCCAGCGTGACCCACGGCGAACGGCGATTGCTCATGCGGCGGCGATCTCCTCTCCAAAGCCGAACTTGCGCGTGTAGAAGATGGTGACGATCAAGGTCAGCGCCATTAAGATGATGGACGAGGCCGAGCCGAAGGCCGGGTCGCGCGCGTCGAGGAATTGCCGCTGGATCAAATTGCCCACCAGGATCACCTGCCGCCCGCCCAAAATATCGGAGACGATGAACGTGCCCATCACGGGGATGAACACTAGAATCGTTCCGGCCACCACGCCCGGCATCGAAAGCGGCAAGGTCACGCGCATAAAGGTGTTGCGCGCGCGCGCGCCCAGGTCGGCGGCGGCCTCGAACAGCGAGCCGTCAATTTTTTCCAGCGAGGTGTAGATCGGCAGAATCATGAACGGCAAAAACTCGTACACCATCCCCACCAGCACCGCGCCGGGTGTGTACAGCATCTCCAACGGTTGAAAAGGCAAATGCAACAATGCCGCCGCCCAACCCAACACGCCGTTCAGCACGCCCTGCGTCCGCAGTATCATGATCCAGGCGTACACCCGAATGACGAAGTTCGTCCACAGCGGAACGAGAATCAGGAAGAGCAGAGTGTTGCGGTTCTTGGCCGGAGCGCGGGCGACGAAGTAAGCCAGCGGATACGCCAGCAAGATGACGAGCGCGGTGGTTTGAAAGGCCAGCGTTACGGAACGCCAAAGAATTTGCAGGTACAGCGGGTCGAAACCGTCCTGGCTAACACCGGCCAGGCGGAGATAGTTGTTCAACGTGAAGGTGTAAATTACGTTGCCATCGGCGTCGCGCCGCCCGAAGCTGATGATGACCGTGAGGATGAGCGGAATGATCAGCAGACCGATCATCCACAACAGCGTCGGCGCGATGAGGAGCGTGCCTTGCAGGGATTTGTTCTCGCGGAATTTTTGGATCATACAAAGTCAGTATTCACCGCAAAGACGCAAAGGACGCGAAGTCTTTCTTTATGAAATCTTTGCGCCCGCCTGCCCTCTTTAGAGGGTTGCGCCTTCGCGGTTCAATTCACTCTGTCAAAACTCGGGCAGCTTCGGCCGGAAAGCTAACCTTCACACGATCGCCCTCGTTCGCCACCGGGCGCGAGCCTGGCGCGGCGTTCTGCTCGCGCACGCGCACCCGTTGATCGCCCTTCAACAGCACACCGTAGTGGGTATCGGTGCCGATGTAGACCACGCTCACCACCTGGCCGTCGAATTGGTTGGACGCCTCCGGCGCGGGATTGAGATGCATCTTCTCCGGCCGCACGGCCACGCTCACCTGCGCCCCGGCGGCCAATGCCGTCTCGGACTCGGCGCGCACCGTCAACCCGCCGCCCAACTCCACCGTCACCGAATTGCCATTTTGCGCTTGGACTGCGCCGTTGAGAAAGTTCGTCTCGCCGATGAAGTCGGCCACGAATTTGCAATTGGGGCGTTCGTAAATGTCGTTGGCGTTGCCAATTTGCAGAGCCACCCCGCCCGACATCACCGCAATGCGGTCGCTCATCGTCAACGCTTCTTCTTGATCGTGCGTGACGTAAATGAACGTGATGCCCACCTCGCGCTGTAATTTCTTCAATTCCAACTGCATCTCTTTGCGGAGCTTGAGATCGAGCGCGCCCAGCGGCTCGTCGAGGAGCAGCACTTCGGGGCGATTGACCAATGCCCGCGCCAACGCTACCCGTTGTTGCTGCCCGCCTGAAAGTTGTTTGGGGCGCCGCTTCTCGTAACCTGGCAGACGCACCATTTCCAACGCTTGCGTGACGCGCGGCGCGATTTCGTCCTTGCCCACGCTTTTCATTTCCAGGCCGAAAGCCACGTTCTCGCCAATCGTCATGTGCGGGAACAACGCATAATTCTGAAACACCGTGTTCACCGGGCGGTGAAAGGGCGGCGTCTGCCCCATGGCCTTGCCGTGAATGTACACTTCCCCTTCGGTCGGCAGTTCAAACCCGGCGATCATGCGGAGGGAGGTCGTCTTGCCGCACCCCGAGGGCCCGAGCATGGAAAAAAATTCGCCGTCGCGGATCTGCATCGTGACCTCCCGGACGGCGGCTATCTCTTCGCCGGATGGGCCGGGGAAGCGTTTGGAAACGTTGCGTAGTTCGACGGCGAAATCGGTCACGAGGTCGGTCTCCTCCGCTAAAGCGGGTTGAGCCGATTGTACCGGAAGTGCGGCGTATTTGGCAAATTGCATTATACTTTCGCCACGAGCAGGTATGCGATGAAGAAAACCCGTCTCTCACATTTGAAACCCGATGATCGCAAGGCCGTCGAAGCCTTTGTCGAGGCCGTTCGCCGCGAGTGCGACGGCGAAGTGCTCCTGCTGGCGCTCATCGGCTCCAAAGCGCGCGGCGACGACACGCC
>CAYYCF010000223.1:0-4385 GCA_964470235.1 uncultured Anaerolineales bacterium
GGCGAAGGTGCAGGCGATCAACGCCCCCATCGAATGCGCGGGCGTGACCGTTCAATCGGGGGACATCGTCATCGCCGACGAGACGGGCATCGTGTGCCTCCCCTCCGCGCGAGTGAGTGAAGCGCTGACGGCGGCGGAGGAACTGGCGGACCGCGACGCCCGCTTCGAGGCGTTGCTCCGCCAGGGCCGGAGCTTCGAAGAAGCCGCCGCGGCCCTGCATCATCTCTAAAGCGCCATGACCCTCATCGCCGATCAAATCATTCAGCATTTGCGTAGCGCGGGCGTGCAGCGTCTCTTCGGAATGCCCGGCGGCGGCAGCCCGGCCGATTTGATCGAGGCCGCGGCGCGAGCCGGACTGCCGTTCACGCTGGCCCACACCGAAACCGCCGCCGCGTTCATGGCGAGCGCGCAAGCCGAGATCACGGGCAAGCCCGGCGCTTGCCTGGCCACCCTGGGTCCCGGCGCAACCGCGCTGATGAACGGCGTCGCCAACGCTTATCTGGATCGCATCCCGCTCATTGCCATCACCGATCGGCACAGCGCCGCCGTCGAGCGCGTCATGCAGCACCAGACGCTGCCGCAAGCCGAGTTGTTCGCGCCTATCACCAAATGGAACGGACGGCTGACGCTGAACGATGCCGAACGGACTCTGCGGCGCGCCATGCAGGTCGCGACCGGCCTGCCGCCCGGGCCCGTGCATCTCGACATCAACGCCGATGTGACCGACGCCCTCGCGCCTCCCCCCTCGCCCGCCGCCGACCCCGCTCCCGCCCCACCCGCCTCTGCTCTGACACCCGCTCTCGAAACCGCCCTGCGTGGAGCGCGCCGCCCGTTGGTGCTGATCGGGTTGGGCGCACGCACCGGGCCGATTGCGTTGGCGATCCGCGCCCTGTGCGAGCGGCACGGCCTCCCCGCCCTCGTCACGTATAAAGCCAAAGGCGTTGTGCCCGATCATCATCCGTGGTTCGGCGGCGTGCTGACCAACGGCGCACTGGAGCGCCCGCTGATGGCGCAGGCCGATGTGCTGATTGCGGTCGGGCTTGATCCGGTGGAATTGCTCCCGCGCCCGTGGACTTTTCCACAGCCGGTCGTGAGCGTGAGCGCCTGGCAACTGCAGCAACAGCAGGTGCCCTTCGCCGCCGATCTCATGGGGGATGTCGTGGGCTGGCTCGAAGTCATCGCCAGCCTGCTGCCGGCCCACTGCGATTGGGACCCGGCGGCGGTGGCTCAAGCCACTCGGACTCAGCGCGACGCGATGCGCCCACCCGCCGAGGCCGGCCGGCTCGCGCCTCATCGTGTTGTTGAAGTTGCGGCGCAGGCCTGGCCGGGAATACGGGCCACGGTCGACGCCGGGGCGCACATGTTCCCGGTCATGTCGCTCTGGCCGGCGCGCGAACCGAACGGCGTTTTGATCTCGAACGGGCTGGCCACGATGGGCTTTGCCCTCCCGGCGGCCATTGGCGCGGCCCTGCTCGATCCGGCTCGGCCCGTGGCGGCCTTCACCGGCGACGGCGGCTTGCTGATGTGCCTGGGCGAATTGCGCACCGCCGCGCGCGAGAACGTGCCGCTGCGCGTTGTGGTGTTTGATGATGGCGACCTGAGCCTGATCAAAATCAAGCAAGTACAGCGCGGCTATCACACGGACGGCGTGTCGCTGGGCGCGGTGGACTGGGTGGCCCTGGGGGAGGGCATTGGCCTGGCGGCCTTTCGCGCCCGCGATGAGTCGCAATTGGCGCGCTGCCTGAGCGAAGCGGCGACGATCCCCGGGCCGGCGTTGATTGCGGCCGAGATCGATCCGCAGACCTATGGGCCAACGATGAAGGCGTTGCGGGGTTAAGGCCCCGTTGGGCCGCTCGTCATCGCAGCTCTCAATTGATGCACAAGCATACCTATGAAAACATTAGAAAGGAGCAGAGAAAATGATTGCGCGAGTTTGGAGAGGATGGACAAAAGCTGAGAACGCAGACGCCTTGAGACATTGTTGCGAGAAGTTGTCTATCCTGGGCTTCAGAAAATAAATGGCTATCACGGCGGCTACATTCTTCGCCACGACAGTAAGGATGAAACCGAGTTTGTCGCAGTGAACTTGTTTGAGTCGCTGGATGCAGTGAAAGCATTCGCTGGCCCTGATTATGATGTACCTGTGTTCGAGCCAGAAGCGAGACGCTTGCTTTCCAAAGTTGAGCCAATTGCACGCCATTACGATGTAAGAAAAGCTCCTCAATTGTAAGCAATAGTGGTAAAAGGCGGCCTAATATAATTGGGTGGCGAAACCAGGAACAGTGACCGAAAAAGGAGTTGACTTGTGGTTATGGAAGATACTTACTCACAACTCATCGCATTTCTCGACCAGCACAGTGCGCAGTACCGGCTGATTGACCATGCGCCTGAAGGACGAACCGAAATCGTAAGCCCGATGCGAGGCAATACGCTATCGCAGGCAGCGAAGTGTATTATTCTAATGGTCAAGATCGGCAAGAAGGTAACGAAGTATGTCCTCGCGGTCGTCCCAGGTGATGCACGGGTGGACTTGAATGCTGTCAAAGCGCTCATAGGCGGCACTTATATCTCGTTTGCTTCACCAGACATTGCGGAGAAGCTTGCGGGTAGTGTTGCAGGCACTATCTTGCCTTTCGCCTTCAGTCCGGAGTTGGAATTGATCGTCGATCTTTCACTTCTGGAGAACACCGAGATATACTTCAATGTGGCGCGCTTGGATCGCTCGATGGTGCTGAAAACGAGTGATTACTTGGCGTTATCCAAGCCGCGCCTCGAACGGATTGCTACCCTCCTGTAGCCATATCACTTTTCAGGTCAGAAAAATTAATAACCAATCATCCAATACCCATAGGAGTTTACTGTGACCAACCAATATCCTTACGTAACTCGCCTTGATGTCAAATTCAAACATCTTGAACTTATTGACCTTCCCGCAATTGTGAGAGATTGCAAGGATAAATGGTTCAATCAAACGCTGACAAAAGTGAATGACAGTGTTGTTAGAATTGGAATTGTTCAAGGCGAATATCATTGGCATAAACACGAGAATGACGATGAATTCTTCTTTGTTCTTGAAGGACAATTGTTAATTGACCTTGAAGACAAAACAATAGAGCTGAATCCAAATCAAGGAGTGACAATATCAAAAGGTGTTATGCATCGACCGAGGTCGCCTCAGAAAACCGTGATGTTGATGGTAGAAACCAGTGCAATACAACCCACTGGAAACTAGCCAAACGTTTTTTGAAAGAAATCAGTCTCTAAGAATCAAAATCGGAGCCGCCCACAGCGTGCACCCGACTGGTGGGATTCATGCCGCTAAAAGGAGTTGAACCTACGCTCAAACAAATCCCGTCAAATCAGCTTTCCCTCGTCCCACCAGCGGGTAACGCTCACCGTTGGGCCGCTACACTCACAACAACTTCGGGAGAATAAACATGTTGAACTTTGATGATTTTGAAGTCCTGACCTTTGATTGCTACGGCACTTTGATTGATTGGGAGTCCGGGATCGGGGAGGCTCTGCGCCCTGTCTTGGCTAATCATCACATTGACGTGATAACCTACAAAGCCCTTGAACTCTATGGCGAATTAGAGTCTGAGGCCGAGCGTGGAGAATATCACGAGTATAAGACCGTGCTAAGAATGGTGCTGGAAGGGTTGGGCTCACGACTAGGGTTTGTACCAACTCCAACTGAGTTACAGCGTTTCTCAGAGTCAGTAAAGGACTGGCCAGCTTTTCCCGATTCTACTCGTGCTTTACAAGCGTTGAAGAAGAAGTACAAACTCGCCATCATTTCTAATATTGACAATGACCTTTTTGCGTTTTCAGCACAGCGACTACAGACACAGTTTGACTGGGTTATCACGGCCCAACAAGCTAAATCCTACAAGCCGTCTTTGAGTAATTTCCATCTTGCTTTTGAAAGAATCGGGGTGCCTAAGAATAATATTCTGCATGTTGCCCAAAGCCTCTTTCATGACATGGTTCCGGCCAAGGCACTTGGCTTATCTACTGTGTGGATAAATCGGCGTCACAACAAGGCAGGATTTGGAGCAACTCCTCCAGCGCAAGCCCAGCCAGACTTGGAAGTTCCAGACCTGCAAACACTGGCAGGCATAATCGGATTGATGTAATCGGCAAGCGTTTGCAATCAACTACGTCGCCCAACCCCACGCGCAGCCGACGTTGCTCCGTTTCGCTGCGCAAGTGGCTGATGCGCACCGATGGAGGACGGCATGAGTGAACTGAAACGCTGTGTTGGAAAAGTGGTTTTGGTGACGGGGGCCGGTCACGGCATCGGGCGGGCAGTGGCCGAGCGGTTTGCCGTCGAGGGCGCGCGCGTGGGCGTCAACGACGTGAGCGCCGCCCGCGCCGACGAAGTG
>CAYYCF010000224.1:0-4379 GCA_964470235.1 uncultured Anaerolineales bacterium
TGCGAGTGGTCATAGCAATCTCCTTTGCGTCCTAATCATACACCCGTCCTTCGGGCGGTTTAAGACAGCGGCTGTCGAGAATTCAACGGATCACGATCCGGCCAATTCTCTGAATCCGTTGTTCTCTCTTATAATAGGCGCACGCCTTCATCCGTTTACATCCGTTCCATCCGTTGTCAAAACTAGGAGCCAGCCTTGCAATACGCCATCCAGACCACAGACCTCCGCCGTATCTTCACCACCACCACCGGCGTCGTGCGCCGAAAGACAAAAGAGATCATCGCCCTGGACGGCGTGAGTCTCGAAGTTCAGCCCGGTGAACTCTTCGGCTTGCTCGGCCCCAACGGCGCGGGGAAAACCACCATCACCAAAATTCTCGCCACCATCCTTCTGCCCACCTCGGGCGGCGCAACCGTGCTGGGGCACGATGTAGTGAAGGACACCGGCAGACTGCGCCCGCGCATCGGCATCGTCTTCGGCGGCGAGCGCGGCCTCTATTGGCGGCTCTCCGGTCGCGACAACATTCAATATTTCTCCGACCTCTACAAAATCCCGTCCGAAATATCAGACAAACGAATCCCCGAATTGATGGAACTGGTGGGGTTGAGAGATCGCGGCGACGAGCGAGTCGAGGGCTACTCGCGCGGCATGAAACAACGCCTGCACATCGCGCGCGGTCTGGTCAACGATCCCGAAGTCGTCTTCCTCGACGAGCCGACGTTAGGACTCGATCCGGTAGCGGCGCGCGAACTGCGGCAGGTGATCAAAGGCTTGAAAGACTCCGGCAAGACCGTGTTTCTCACCTCGCACTACATGTTTGAAATTGACGCCTTGTGCGACCGCGTGGCCGTGCTGAGCAAAGGAAAGATTCTCACCGTTGACACGCCATCCGCGCTCAAGAAACTGGTGGCCGATCTCGAAGTGGTGGAAATTGAATGTTTTGGCGCGCCCGCGTCCGTCATCGAAAAACTGCGCGAGCATCCGCGCGTCGATTCGGTCAACGTCGAAACGCGCGAGCAGACTCAGGTTTTGCAAATCCAAGCCCCCGCCGGCCACGAACTGGTGCAGGAGTTTCTGCGCCTCCTCGACGGCGTGCGCGTCAGCAAAGTCGTTACCCGCCAGCCCACACTTGAAGATGCCTACGTGAAGCTGGTGGGCAAAGAGGCATTACAGACATAGGAATCGGAACATAGATGAACACGGATAGGCACGGATAAACACAGATCGGCAAATGCTAATCTGCGTTCATAGCTCAAACCTGTGTTCATCTGTGTCCAAAAAACATGAACTCGACCCTCCGCATCCTCTACGGCTCGTTCATCCTCCAGGCCAAAGACCGCGCCACCAACAATTTTTTCATCGGCACGCTGTTTATCCAGCCGATCATTTTCACGTTGCTCTCGGTCGGCACGTATCTTTACGGCGGCAAGCCCGATTTCGGACTCTATGCCGTGATCGGCGCCGGCATGATCGGCATTTGGAACAACAACTTGTGGACCTCGGGCCAAATCGTAGAAGGCGAGCGGCGCGGTGGCACCTTGCCACTGCTCGTCGCCTCGCCCACGCCTTTACCCCTGGTGTTGCTGGGCAAAAGTTTTTCCAACGCCGTCGTCTCGATCATTGCTCTGGGCATCACCTTCGCCACCGGCTACGTCGCCTTCCGCCTGCCCATCGGCATCGGCGATCCGCTCGGCTTCGCATTCAGCCTCCTGCTCACGCTGATCGCCATGACCTGCCTGGGTTTAGTGTTAGGATCGATCTTCGTGATCACGCGCAACGCGGGCGAGTTTGTCCAACTGACGAACTATCCGATCTTCCTGCTCTCCGGCCTCACCTTCCCCCTCACCGTTCTGCCGCTGTGGACGCGGCCTCTGTCGGCCGTGCTCGCCCCCACGTGGGGCAACCTGGCGCTCAACCAGGCGGCGGGCGTCATCGCCGGAAGCATGTGGCCGAATTATCTCTGGCTCGTCGGCCTTTCGGTCTTCTATATTTTCATCGCCCGCGCTCTCTTTCGCCGCGTCGAATACCGCGTGCGCGAAGCAGGCTCAATGGAAGAGTGGTAATTCACGACGCCGGACGAGAGACGGCGGACGACAACGGAGTCGTCCATCGTCCGTCGCCTGTCGTCAGCTAAAACATGCAAGCATATTTCCGTTCATTCTGGAGCGGCGTTCGCGCCTCATGGGCAATGTTGGCGGTAGAACTCACGCCGGTGGTTTTCTTCGGCGCGAAGATTCCGCGCGTCGTTTTGCAGGCGCTCTTTTTTGTGTTGATCGCCAAAGCCGCGGGCGGCAATGAAATGGCGCGGTTCGCGTTGATCGGCAACGCCGTGCACGCCGCCGTGTTTCCGGCCATCATCACCTTTGCCAGCGTCATCGAAACCGAAAAATGGGCCGGCACCCTTCCGCTCCTCGTGGCCTCGCCCATGCACTGGCTGCCGGCGATGATCGGCCGCAGCGCGGCCACGTTTGGCAACGCCGTTTTCAACACCGTCATTGTCCTCGCCCTCCTCATCCCGGTCATCGCCCCCGACATCGCTCTGATCAATCTCCTGCGCGCCGTGCCGGTATTCTTGATCACGTTGATCGCCACCGCCGGGCTGGGCTGGCTCATCGGCGCAATCGCGCTCCCTATGCGCTGGGGGACGTTGATCAGCAATATGACCGGCTATGCGATGATGATCACCTGCGGCGTGAACTTTCCGTTTACCGCCCTGCCGCCCGCCGTTCAATGGATTGGCCGCGCCCTGCCCATGACGCACGGCCTGCTCGCCATCCGCGCCGTGATCGACGGCGCGCCCTACGCTCAAGTGGCCGGGCTGGTGGGGACAGAAATGGTGATCGGTTTGATCTATGGGGTGGTGGCGTGGTGGCTGTTCGGCTACCGGCTTAAGGCCGCGCGGCAGAATGGAAACTTGGAATTAGTGTGAATGCGGACATGGGTAAGAGAATCTGCGTTCATCTGCGTTCATCCGCGTCCGATTTCATGAATCTTCACTATCGCTCTCTGTTCCTCGCCGCCGCTGCCGGGTTAGTCGTGCACACTCTCTTCGGTTTGATCAACATCCGCCTCTCGCAAGAGATGCTTGACCCCGTTCCCACCGGGCTGATGGCCGTCGCTTCCTCGCTCGTCTGCGTGCTATCCATCCTCGCCGACGCCGGCGTGGGCGCTTTGTATGCCTACCTCCATTCGCGTCATCTGGCGCTGAGCACAGTGGACGGCGCGGTGGGCGGGGTGGCGGCGACGGCGCTGGCCCGCATCGGCAGCAGTGTGATCGGATCGGTCATCAGCATCGCCGGCGCGGCGGGGAACGGCGCCGCCGACCGGTTGAGCACAGCCGTCGCCGGAAGCGTCATTGGCCTTTGCCTGGCCGCTACCATCGGCATCGTGCCTGGCGCATTCGGCGGATGGTTGAGCGCGTCCATGATCGCGCGAAGACAGGGACTGTAGTATTATGATGAAACCAAATTGAGAACCTTCATGCGCCCATCCGCCAGCCGCGCTGTCACCGCCATCACCTGCATCGCCCTCCTCCTGGCCTGCGTGCCGTTCGCCAGCGCCGATGAAGGCACGCACTCCGTCCAGCCGGGCGAGACGCTCTTTCGCATCGCGCTCAATCATGGCGTGACGGTGGACGCGCTCAAAGCGGCAAACGGGATCAGGGGCAACACCATTTACGTCGGGCAAACACTCGTCATTCCCGGCCAAGCCGCCGCCGCGAACGTCAGCGCACCGGCGAACACAACCGTCTCCGCCATCCCCGCTAACGGCGCGCATCAGGTTCAGCGCGGCGAGAATCTGTTCCGCATTGCGTTGAAATACGGTGTGAGTGTGGCGGCTCTGCAACAGGTCAATAACCTGCGCGGCACGACGATTTATTCCGGCCAATGGTTGACGATCCCTGGCGCGGCGGCGAGCGCGCCCGCCCCGGAACCCACGCCCCAGCCGCAAGCGGAGTCCCCGACCGCTGCCCCGCAACCGGCCACCCCCACCGAGCTGCCTGCCGTCCAGCCCGCATCCAGCGGCGGCGGAAAACGATTCGTCGTCGATCTCTCGGAACAGCGCTTGTATGCGTACGAGGGGGATACGATGGTGCGGACGACTCTGGTGTCCACCGGTGTCGCCCGATATCCGACCGTCACCGGCACGTTTTACATTTATCTGCGCTACACCTCACAGCGCATGATCGGCCCCGGCTACGATCTGCCCGGCGTGCCATACGTACAATATTTTTACAAAAGCTACGGCTTGCACGGCACGTACTGGCACAATAATTTTGGCACGCCGATGAGCCACGGCTGCGTGAACATGCCAACCTCCGAAGCGGAATGGGCATTCAACTGGGCGACCATTGGCACGCCGGTGATTGTGCAGCAGTA
>CAYYCF010000225.1:0-2228 GCA_964470235.1 uncultured Anaerolineales bacterium
AATAAACAGCCGACGGCAACACTGCCATCGGCTGTTTTGATTCACGAATCCGCTTACGTCGTGGCCTCCACATCTTCCGGCATCCCGCCACCCTTCTTGAAGCGGTAGGTGATGCGGCCGCGAGTCAAGTCGTAGGGCGAAAGCTCCACCTTCACCCGGTCGCCAAGCAGAATGCGAATGTAATACTTTCGCATCTTGCCCGATAGATACGCCAGCACCCGGTGCTTGTTGTCCAGCTCCACCGTGAACTGGGTGCTGGGCAACGCCTCGACGATGAGGCCCTCGACTTCAATTTTCTCTTCCTTTGCCATGGTTCCTCGCTAACAAAACAAAAATCGGCGCTGTTGCCGCGTGCGCAATACAGGCCGATTTCAAATGATGACGATTGCGTAGTTCAGACTACAACCAATCCATCTCCTTTGTCAACAAAGCCCCGCTCGCGTAACGGCATTATATATCGGCAGGAGGCGGGTGTCAATTAAGACATTCCATCGCAATCAGATATACTCTCCCCTGCTGACCACAGCGAGGAAAAGGGAACGAGGGAAATCAAGGAACTGCGGGAGCGTTTGGCGGAAGAATATCCAGCGTGAGCGCCGGGCCGTCCAACAGAAGGCGGAGCAGGTTGAGAACGTCGCGGCCAAGCAATGCAGTTGGTCGATCGGCCACAACCACTTCCACGAGCGGAGCATCTCCTCCTCCAAATTCGAGCCGGGCAATGCAGTTGATCGCCTCACGGTCAATTCCGTCCCAACCACGAACTGCGATCTTCTGCGTTTCAACAATTTGCAGGGCAACCTTTGCTTCCTGAGGAATTACCGAGATTCCGGCGCCAGTGTCCAGCACGGCGCGGCAGCGATAATCGCCTGTGAGGGCATAGGGATTCTTGATCACGACATCCAATACAGGCGCGGGCGGATGGAAAGCGGTATCGTAGGCATCACCGCACGACCCTCGGCCCGCCCATCTGAACAACGCGGATGGGCAGATCGCCAACTTGTGTCATGTATATCGGACGATAACCGTAGCGGCGATAGACGCGCTCGGCCAATGCCCACTGGTTTACATCGCTGTCGATCAGTTGGCCATCCAATACCGCTACCCACTTGCCTTTGTTCGTCGCCAACAATTGGGGGTGCAAGCGGATGTAATCGTCGTAGCCTTTTTGAAAGGCGGCATAGTCAAGCGATTTCTTGACGGCCAGGAAATCCTGGTATTCAAAATACGGCACCACCGCCGCCACCGGTTCGCCGTTGCGCCGGATTATGATCGTCTCGCGCCCAATCGCCTCGTCGTCGGCGTTCACCGTGTAGGGCGCATTGACTTCCCGAAGCATCTGGCTCATAGCCCACCTCTCCAAAAACGATTATACTCCCTCGGTCATCGCTTATCGCTTATCGCTCATCGCTTGTCGTTCGCCGCTCATCGCTCTATCGTGCCTGCGATATGCCATCGGCGATAGGCGATATGCCATTTCATTGTTCATTGGAGGTCGCCATGTCCGTTCTCGAAGCTAATCAAGTCAACAAACAATATCAAATGGGCGAAGTGACCGTGAATGCCTTAGGCCGCGTGAGTTTCGTCGTCAACAAAGGCGAGTTCGTCGCCATCATGGGGCCGTCCGGTTCGGGCAAGTCCACCCTGCTCCATTTGCTCGGCGGCCTCGACAACCCGAGCGACGGCGAGATCACCCTGGCCGGCCAGCCGTTGTCGAAATTGAGTGACAACGAAATCACAATCGTGCGCCGCCGCAAAGTCGGCTTCATCTTTCAATTCTACAATTTGCTCCCCACCCTCACCGCCGAGGAGAACGTGGGCCTGCCACTGCTCATTGACGGGCAGAGCATGGACAAGCACCGCGAGAAGATTGAGCGATTGCTGGCTTTGGTGAACCTGGGCGATCGCAAACACCACAAGCCCGATCAACTTTCCGGCGGGCAACAACAGCGCGTGGCCATCGCCCGCGCCTTCGCCAACGACCCGGAGATCGTGCTGGCCGACGAGCCGACGGGCAACCTTGATTCAAAATCCGGCACGGCCATTCTCGAACTGCTCCGCCGGACGTGCGAGGAACTCGACGCGACGATTGTCATGGTCACCCACGATCCGCGCGCGGCGTCGTATGCCGACCGCGTGGTCTTCCTCAAAGACGGCGACATCGTGCGCGAACTGAAAAACCCTTCGACACGCTTCGCGTCAGGGCAGGCTGGCGCGGCGCACAATGTTCA
>CAYYCF010000225.1:2328-4379 GCA_964470235.1 uncultured Anaerolineales bacterium
CCCTTCCTCCTCGCCCTGCGCAACATGAGCGCGCGGTGGGTGCGAACGGGGCTTACCTGCCTGGGCATCGTGCTGGGCGTTTCGGTAATCCTCGCCATCTCCATTACCAACGACAGCACGCTGGTCTCGATTCGCAACGTCTTCGACGAGGCCTCGGGCAAATCGAGTCTGCTGGTGCAATCCAGTTCTGCCGACGGCGAGGGCTTCAATCAATCGGCTGTAACCCGCGTCCGGTCGCTCGACGGCGTGGTGGCCGTGGCCCCGGCCGTGCAGGCCACCACGCTGTTGGCGGAGGAGGCCGGAGGCTGGCAGTTTGCCATTAGCCTGGGCGGGCGCGCCTCGGGAAACACACTGCAATTGATGGGCGTCGATCCCGAAATCGATCCCCAGGTCAGGCAGTACGATCTCGTCGCCGGGCGGTGGATCAAAGGCGAGAAATACGAGGCCGTTCTCACCGACAAATACGCCGCCGAAAAAAATCTGGAGGTCGGCGAGGATTTGCTCATCTTAGTTCCCGACGGGGAAGAACGGCTGAAGATCGTCGGCTTGATCTCGCAGAACGGCGCGGGGCTGTTGAACGACGGCGTCATTGCCTTTGCGCCCCTGCCGGTGGTGCAGGATTTGTTCAACCGCGGATCGGACATTGACGAGCTGGATATTGTGGTGCAGCCGGATATTGCAAATTCGACGCGCGATCTTGAGAGTCTGAAAGAGCGCATATCGGCTCGACTGGGCAAAGCGTACGAAGTGTCGTATCCGGCTTCGCGCGGCCAACTGGTCACGCAAATGCTGTCCACGTATCAGCAGGGGTTGTCGTTCTTCTCCATCGTCGCCCTGTTCGTCGGCGCGTTTTTGATCTACAACGCCTTCAGCATGACGGTGCTGGAGCGCACGCGCGAGTTGGGCCTACTGCGCGCGCTCGGCATGACTCGCGGGCAGATTCTCGTTTTGGTGCTGTCGGAGGCGGTCACCCTGGGCATCATCGGCTCGGCGCTGGGCGTGGGCTTCGGGCTGATCCTGGCGCGCGGGTTGATCTGGATGTTGGGCGCGGTCGTCACCACCGACTTCAACACCATTGCCATCCCGTTGGACGGATTGATCCAGAGCGTCGCCATCGGCTCCGTGGTCACGCTGGCGAGCGCGGTCGTGCCCTCGCTTCAGGCGTCGCGCGTCTCACCGCTGGAAGCGCTGCGCGTGATGGGCAAAGTAACCCGGCCGCGAGCGCGGCATGCCATGTCGATCGGCGGCGCCACGTTCATAATCGGCGGCTGGGTGTCCCTGCATTACGTTCCGTGGGCGGCGGGCATTAGCTTCGCGGCCGGCAGTGCGTCCATTCTGGTTTTGATGACCGGCGCCACGCTCATTGTTCCGGCGGTGGTGGAAGTGGCGGAACGGTTGGTGAGGCCGCTAGCCGTTGGATTGTTCGGCAACGAAGGCATGTTGGGGTCGGGGAACGTGCGCCGGTCACCTGGGCGCACGGCGCTCACCGTCGCTTCGCTGATGATCGGCCTGGCGATGGTGATCGGCGACAGTTCGCTGGCCGAGGCTTTTATTCATGACATCACGTCGTGGGTGGACACGGCCCTCGGCGGCGACCTGTACGTGCGCGCGCCGATTCCCATGCGCGAAGATTTCGAAAAGCGCTTGGCCGTTTTGCCTGGAGTGGAGGGCATTACGAAGATTCGCTATTTTGGGGCGAACGTGGCCGCCTCGGCCGTTCCCAAAGATTCAGATGTGTCCGATACGATCATCTTCGCCGCGATTGATCCCGACACGTACCGCGCCGTGGGCGAATTCCAATTCGCCTCCAATCAAGGCGACCCCGAAGCGAACTGGGCGCGCTTCCGCCAGGGCGACGCGCTGTTCATCTCGACGGTGGTGGCCGACCGGTACAACGTCAAGCAAGGCGACTACTTGCGGCTGGTCACGCGGCGAGGCGAACACGATTTTTACGTGGCCGCCGTGGCCGTTGATTTCACCGGCCAGGGCTACATTGCCACCGGCACTTGGAATGACATGCGCCACTGGTTTGCAAAAACCGGCGTGGATCG
>CAYYCF010000226.1:0-1348 GCA_964470235.1 uncultured Anaerolineales bacterium
CGCCCTGAGCAAACATTTCGACATCGAATTGGAGGCATCGGCAGGATTCCGTATACAATAAGATAATGACTCGCCACATTCGCACTTACTGGCCTTTCCCATTGATAGCGATCAGTTTCCTTCTCCTGGGACTGTCTTTCGTGATCGCGCGTGCGCTGACGCCCTATGATGGCGCACGCCTCGGTCCCGGTGAAGAGGCCTGGTTGCCGAATGGAGTGCAAGTCAGCCCGCTGACGGAGATAGCAGGAGGACTGCAAGGCAGCGACCTGATAACTACAGTCGAAGGCAGGCGCATGGATGAGTGGGCGCAACCCCTTGTGCGATTTGATCTTCCTCATCTCACGCCTTCCTTCGGGCAGACGACAACTTATTCCATTCTTCGCAATGGACAAACGATGGAAGTTCAAGCCACACAAACCACGTATCCATTTGGCGCGCTGCTCTCGCGCTATTGGGGCATTTACGTGGTTGTATTGTCTTTGCAGTTGATCATGACATACGTGCTGATTCGCCGTCCCGAAGAGGAAGCCGCCCGCGCGTTGTTTGTGTTCGCGTGGAGCCTGTGGCACTTCCCAGCCTGGACGATGGGTCTACAGATTAGTGACATTTTGAGCGGCTGGGGTTACTGGCATTACCGCCTCGTCACTTCCCCCACTTTTCTTTTGACCTTCGGTTCGCTCTTACACATGAGCCTGGTTTTTCCCCGCAGGCATCCAATTCTCGACCGCTTTCCGCGTCTCATCCCCATCATTTATTTTGCCCCGTACGGCCTATTCGTCATCTTTATGGCGCTCGCAAGATTATTCTCATCCAATATATGGATTTGGCTGGGACATTGGAACTCGGGCGAATGGGTTGTCACCATGGTCTACATGCTTCTTTTTCTCGTGGTGACAATCATGAACTATCGCAACGTTCAGGACGAACCGACGCGCATGAAAATTCGTTGGGTGGCATTTGGTTGGAGCGTATCTGCAACTGGCATTATTCTCTTGTGGTTGTTGCCCGGAGCGATCCTTGGCCACTCGTTGATCCCCGCGGAGGCGCTTGCCCTGCTTGCACTGCCTATCCCTTTAACGCTTGCCGTTGCCATCCTGCGCCATCAACTTTTCGACATTGACCTCATCATCAACCGCACCCTGGTCTATAGTGTGTTGACCCTCAGCACGATGACGGTTTACATTTTTATCGTCGGGTATCTGGGCGGAATATTTCAGGCCTCCGAGAAGTCCATTCTGGCGTTCCTTGCAACGGGCCTGGTGGCTGTCACCTTCAACCCACTGCGGGAGTGGCTTCAGCGCCGCGTCAACCGCGTGATGTACGGTGAGCGTGACGATCCGTACGCCGT
>CAYYCF010000226.1:1448-4376 GCA_964470235.1 uncultured Anaerolineales bacterium
CCTCTCGTCTATCAAGGCGAAATCGTGGGCCAACTCATCTTCTCGCCCCGCACCCCAGGCGAAGCGCTCACCGCCGTCGAGCGACGTCTGCTGGAAGACATTGCTCACCAGGCCAGTTTCGCCGTCCACGCCGTGCGCCTCACCGTCGATCTTCAGCGCTCGCGCGAACGCATCGTCACCGCCCGCGAGGAGGAACGCCGTCACATCCGCCGCGAACTGCACGATGGACTTGGTCCCTCGCTGGCTGGCCTAACCTTGAAAATTGACGCAGCCCGTAACCTGCTAACCCACAACCCACGCGCCGCCGATGACCTGCTGGCGGACCTGAAGTCCCAGACGCAGTCCTCCATTGACGACATTCGCCGCCTGGCCTATTCTCTTCGTCCGCCCGCGCTGGACGAACTGGGTCTGCTGCCTGCCATCCAGGAGTTCTGCGCCGGGCAGGAACGCACCGGCTTATTTGTAACCGTCGAGTTTCCTGAAAACATTCCTCCGTTGTCGGCGGCGGTGGAGGCGGCTACCTATCGTATAGTCTGTGAAGCGTTGACAAATGCCGCCCGCCATGCGCGCGCCGGTCATTGCACGGTGCAAATTCGGGTGAATAAAAACCTGGAAGTCGAAATCTGTGACGACGGCCAGGGCGTGCCTGAGAAGTTCAAAGCTGGTGTGGGACTCGCTTCTATGCGTGAACGCGCCGCAGAACTTGGCGGCCAGTGCCGCCTCGAGAGCCGCCCCGAAGGCGGCACGCGCGTCCTGGCCGTGATCCCCATCGGAAGAGTGAATTAGCGCTCATGGAAAAAATTTGCGTTCTGATCGTGGATGACCACACTTCTTTTCGCAGCGGCATGCGCGCTTTGCTGGATTCCATTCCGCAGGTCGAAGTGGTAGGTGAGGCGGCCAGCGGCGATGAGGCCGTCTCGGCGGCTAACGCCCTCCAGCCGCACGTCATTTTGATGGACATCCAGATGCCAGGCCTGAACGGTATCGAGGCGACCCGCCGCATTTATCAATCCAGCCCGCACATCAGCACGCTCATGTTGACCATGTTCGAGGACGACGACTCCGTCTTCGCGGCCATGCGCGCCGGGGCGCGCGGCTATTTGTTGAAAGGCGCGGATCAGGAAGAGATTCTGCGCGCGGTGCAGGCCGCCCACAAAGGCGAAGCGTTGTTTGGGCCCGGGATTGCGCGGCGAATGATCAATTTTTTCTCCCGCCCGGCGGCTAAAGAGGAGGCTCAGGCTTTCCCCGAATTGACCGACCGCGAGCGCGAAGTGCTCGACCTGATCGCCCAGGGCTCAAGCAATGCCGAGATTGCCGAACGCCTGACCATCAGCCTGAAGACTGTCCGCAACCACGTCTCGAATATTTTCAGCAAGATGCAAGTCGTTGACCGGGCGCAGGCCATCGTCCGGGCGCGCAAAGCCGGGTTGGGTCGTGATGAGGTTTAGAATCTGAATTCGAGTGTTTGCGCTTCCCCCGCCCTTCGCGTAAACTTGTGCCCATGCTGGCCAAAGTCTTTTCGTGCGCGGTGCTCGGACTCGATGGTGTGGTGGTCGAAGTGGAAGTGGACACCGGGCTCGGCTTGCCGTCGTTTGTGATCGTGGGTCTGCCCGACGCCGCCGTGCAGGAGAGCCGCGAGCGCGTGCAGGCGGCGGTGAAGAACGCCGGCTTCTATTTCCCCAATAAACGAGTCACCGTCAATTTGGCTCCGGCGGCCATTCGCAAAGAAGGCCCGGCGTACGATCTGCCGATTGCGGTCGGCGCACTCATCGCGGCCGGGCAATTGCTGCCCGAAACTGTCGAAGGCGCGTTGATCGTCGGCGAGCTTTCGTTGGACGGAAGCGTGCGCCACGTGCGCGGGGTGCTCCCCATGGCGGCGCTGGCCCGCCAAGAAGGCTATCGCCGTATCTTCGTCCCCGCCGACGATGCGCGCGAGGCGGCGTTGGTGCCGGACGTGGAAGTGATTCCGGTGAGCAGCCTCGATACGCTCGTCAACCAC
The DNA here is from genome assembly GCA_964470235.1 of uncultured Anaerolineales bacterium. Lineage (GTDB taxonomy): Bacteria > Chloroflexota > Anaerolineae > Anaerolineales > VGOW01 > VGOW01. The sequence continues at coordinate 3,448 of CAYYCF010000226.1, forward strand.
CTCAACGGCGCGGTTCCTATTCCTCCGACAATTTTGAGCGCCGACGACTCGACTGCCGGACGACTCGACCACGTCAACGACTTCCGCGAAGTGAAAGGCCAAGAGCACGTCAAACGCGCATTGGAGATCGCGGCGGCGGGCAATCACAATGTGTTGATGATCGGCCCGCCGGGCGCGGGCAAAACATTGTTGGCGCGGGCGATGCCGTCTATCCTGCCTTCGCTTTCCATTGACGAAGCCCTTGACGTGACGCGAGTCTATTCGGTGGCCGATCAACTGCCGGACGACTTGCCGCTGCTGCGCCGCCGCCCGTTTCGCGCGCCCCATCATACAATTTCCCATGCCGGTCTTGTCGGCGGCGGCAACTGGCCGCGACCCGGCGAAATTTCGCTCGCGCATCGCGGAGTTCTATTCCTGGATGAACTGCCGGAGTTCGGCCAGCGGGCACTCGAAACTCTGCGCCAGCCGCTTGAAGACAAGATCATCACCATCTCCCGCGCGCAAGGCTCGCTCACTTTCCCCGCCAACTTCATGCTGATTGCGGCGATGAACCCCTGTCCTTGCGGCTGGCACAACGATCCGGTCAAAGAATGCACCTGCGCGCCGGCCGTCGTCACCCGCTATCAAAAACGGATCAGCGGGCCGCTGCTGGATCGGATTGACGTGCACGTCGAAGTGCCGCGCGTGGATCACATCAAGCTCACCGACTCGCGCCTGGGCGAAGAGTCGTCTGCCGTGCGGGCGCGAGTGGAACGGGCGCGCGAGATTCAGCGGCGGCGGTTCGCCGGAGCCAACGGCGCGATGACGGCCAACGCCGACATGCGGCCGGCCGAAGTGCGACAGCACTGCAAATTGGATGACGCCGGCCTAAGCCTGTTCCGCACGGCAATGGCGCAGTTGCAACTTTCAGCGCGCGCGTTTCATCGCAT
>CAYYCF010000227.1:0-4372 GCA_964470235.1 uncultured Anaerolineales bacterium
TCCGCGATCCGGTGTGGAGTCCGCTCTACGTTGGGCTTGTGCCTTTTGCGTTGGCCTTGTTCGCCGTCGCCCATTCCCTCTCCAAACCCACCATCGGCCCCGTGTTCTTCTGGCTGGCCGTCGCCGTCGTCGCCTTGCTTCTATCGCTTGGCGGCAACACCCCCGTATATACTTTTGCCTATTGGCTTCTCCCAGGCTACCGCCTCTTTCGCGGGCAAGAACGAATCGCGATCCTCGTCTCTTTTGCGTTGACGACGCTGGCCGCGTTTGGGGCAATGGCGTTGTTGAATGTTGTCGCCGGACGCGCGACTTCGCGCTGGTGGTGGACTGCCGCCCTATTGATCGTCGGCCTCACGGTCGCCGATTTGTACGCCGCGCGAACGGCCACCAATCTTGTGCCGCCCTTTGATCCCTATCCCTATCTGCCGATCCTCGATCCCATCCGCGCCGACCCCGATCCGTTTTTCCGCGTGCAAGATGATGCGCGGATGCAAGGGCATTTCGCCTGCGGCTACGGATTCAAAGAGTGGGGCGGCATCTCACCCATTCGCCCGGCGGCCTGGAGCGAATTTGATCAGCGCGCGCCGGAGAGTCTGCGCTGGAAAATGATCGGGATGAAGTATTTGATTACCTGGAAAAACGGCGCGCTCACGCGCGAGGGCGAACTGCCCCCGGCGCAACGCGTGGCCGAAGGCCCCGCGCCGCAAGGCGAAGCGAAGGTCTATCGCATGTTTGAGATTCCGCGCCGCGCCTGGTTGGTGTATGAGTACCGCGGCGAATCGGACCGCCAGGCCGTGTTCGATGCCCTGAGCGCGCCCGGCTTCGATCCGTTTTCGTCTGCCGTGTTGCTTGGCTCCGATGCGGAGTTGAGCGGGCAGAGTCCGTCCGGGTCCAGTGCGAGCGCGAGTGGTGAGGTAACGGTCGGCGACGATCGACCCGGGCAACTCGTTCTCAATATCCATGCCGCTGCGCCTGCGTTGCTCGTGGTCAGCGAAGCGTATTATCCTGGTTGGGTGGCGCAGGTCGACGGGCAATCGACTCGTGTGGTCGAAGCCGATGCGTTCATGTTGGCCGTGCCGGTTCCGGCAGGCGAATCGGTCGTGGAGTTGAACTATCGTCCGATGGCACTCATTATTGGTGGCATCGCGTCTATTGTTGCACTGCTGTTTGCCGTTGGATTGATCGTTGCCGGGAAACGACGGCAAAGCCAAAATGCTTAGCCGCTCACTCGCTGTTGCCACCCTTGTGCTTTTCGCTGTGCTGGCGATCAGCTCAAGCATCATCACGCCCACATTCGAGTTTCTCGACGAAAGGGATCATTACGCATACATTCGGCACTTGTGGCTCAACCGGGAGCTGCCTGTGCAAAGCGCGGACAGCACTGACTACCAGCAGTATTATCAGCCGCCGCTATATCACACGGTGGCCGCGCTCGCGGCGTTGCCCGTCTCTGCCGAGTTGGAACAGCCTATCGCGTTCGAGCCTAATGTGTTCTTCACTGCCGCATACAATCAGCGGAACAACGACAACAAGAATCTATGGCTTCACACGAATGACGACGTTTTTCCGTTTCGCGGCACAGCGCGTGCCGTGCATATTGCGCGCATCGCATCTGTCTTGCTTGGAGTCGCGAACGCGCTGGCGTTGATCGTTCTGGGTCGGGAAATCTTCCGGGAAACCGAATGGGTCGCCGCCTTCGCGTCGTTGGCGCTGTTGCTGCCGGGCTACGTTTCCATCAGCGGCGCGATCAGCAACGATGGCGCCGCCGCGCTCGGCGGTTCGCTTGTGTTGTTGTTTTGTTGGCGTCTGTCGCGCCAACCCGAGCGACGGCGCGACTGGATAGCGCTGGCTATTTCGATCAGCATAGCGACTCTTTCGAAGATCACGACGTTGTTCATGGCCCCGGCTGTTGCCCTCACGATGCTGATCGCGTGGAAGACCGGCAGAGATCGCCGGGCGCTGTTGATCAACTTTGCGGCGCTGGCCGCGATCTGGATTGCGGCAACAGGCTGGTGGTTTTGGCGGAACGTGACTCTCTACGGCGAGCCGACGGCAGTCAGTGTGAGCCGCAGGCAGTTGGGGCAGGGCGGCGAATTTTCGGCGGCGCGGCTGTGGATATCCATCCCGTTCATATGGCAAACGTTTCTTGGGCGTTTTGCCAACAGCACCGTTCCGATGCCTTTCGTCATCTACAATATTTTTGCTTTCATCATTCTGTTGGCGGCGGCGGGCTGGGTGCGGCGCGCGTTCTCGCCCAAGCCGAGTCGGAATGACGGCATTGCCAGTTGGCTGGTGGTTGCGCTGGCTTCGGCCTGTGTGACGGGCGCGGTGCTCTACCACGCGGCGGCAAACAACACCGGAGCGGCCGGTCGTTTGTTGTATCCGGCGCTGGCGGGATTCGCCGCGCTCACTGTCGGTGGGTTGTCACGGCTCGTGTCCGCGCGTTATCATCGCACGATGAGTATCGCCATTTGCGGCGCCATGGCCGCGCTCTCAATGGCCGCTGTGTATTGGAGTGCTCAAGCAGTTGCTCTGCCGGCCCAGTTCGACGACTTTCAGCCGCCACAAAATTTTCGTGCTTTAGATTTTCGCTATGGCGATTCCATCACGCTGCGCGGTTACACGCTCTCGACTCAACGGACGAACCCGGGCAGAACCCTCGCCGTCACGCTCTATTGGGAAACGGACAAGCCGCTGCTTGCCGACTATGTTGTTTTTCTGCAACTGGTGGATGAGCGCGACAACAAGATCGCCCAGCGCGACACGTTCTCTGGGGGCGGACTCTTCCCTACGACTCGCTGGACCCCGCATCGTGTGGTGGCCGACACTGTTTATCTGACGGTTGATCCCAATGCGCCCACGCCGCAGGCTTACAACCTGATCGGCGGCTTTTGGAATCTTTCGACGGGGGAGCGCCTTCCGATTCGTAGCGACAATCCCGCCGCGCAGATTTACAAATTGGGCGAAGTCGCCGTCGTGCCCGAACACGCCAACGCCGAACTACCTCCTTCAGCGCGCGAGTTAGCAGTATCATTTGCATCGGGCATCAAGTTATGGGGCTGTGCCGCGCCCACTGCCGATGATCCGGCGCTGTTGCTGTTTTGGCAATCAACCACCTCCGTCGATATAGATTACAAAATCTTCGTGCATTATTGGGACAGCGAGGGAAATTTCAGCGGTGGCTTTGATCATTTCCCGGCAGAGGGCCGCTTCCCGACTCGCTATTGGCAAAGCGGCGATTGGATCGTAGACAAGATTACAGTGCCGGACAAAGATACTGTTTCGCGGGTTGAGGTGGGCTTATACGATGCCGATTCGTTGCAACGACTTGCCGTGATCGAGCCGCCACAGCCCGATGGAATCTTCTCCCTGCCGGCCGACTGTTGGAAGCCTTGAGGCGTAGATTGAACCGCTTTCCGTTGCTTTTGCTAATTACCTTTCTTGCGGTCGGCGTTGTGTATGCGCTTGCCACGCCGCCCTTTGAAGCCTCGGACGAGGTGTTTCATTACCCATTTGTTCGCAATATTGCGCTAGGGCGCGGACTGCCGATCCAGCACATTGGAGTCGGGCAGCCGTGGGAGCAGGAGGGCAGCCAGCCGCCGGCGTATTATCTTCTCTCGGCCGCGATCACGTTCTGGATCGATACGAGTGATTACGAGTCAGTCGCCACTCCTAATCCTTTTGCTCGCACCGGTATCCCTGGCACTCCGCAGAACGCTAACCACACACGATACCCGGCCAATGCTCTCGTCGAATCGTTTCCGCCGCACGGCACGATCCTCGCCGTGCGGTTGATAAGAGCGCTGTCACTCCTCATGGGCGCAGGCACAGTGGCGTTGACTTATTTTCTTGCAGAGCAGCTATCCGGCGACACCGCTCGCGCGGAGCGCGGGACGGAGCACGCTGCTCCTGCGGCGTCATCGCCTCAAGCCGGGTTCGAGATATTGCCTCTTCTCTCCGCCTCTCTCGTCGCCTTCAACCCCATGTTCCTTTTCATCAGCGCATCGGTGAACAACGACAATTTGATCTGGCTCGTCGCGACGACAACCCTTTTCATTCTTGTTCATATCGTGCGCGGGCCGTCGGCAGTTCGGCGGCGCGAGTTCGGGGAGAAGCGTAGTGATGTTTTGGCTCTGGGCGTTTTGCTCGGCCTCGCTGCGGTCACAAAAATCTCCGGCTTGATTTTGATTCCAGCGGCTGGGGCCGCATTGTTGCTGCAAGCCTTGCGCACGCAGAAGTGGCGGCAATTCTTTGTGAACGGCGTGCTGATCGCTGCCCTCGTGATTTTGATCGCGGGTTGGTGGTATGCGCGCAATCTTGTTCTCTATGGCGAATTGCTCGGCCTGAACACGATGGTGGCTGTTGCCGGTGT